>JBILBJ010000214.1:0-3325 GCA_044353705.1 Sphingorhabdus sp.
GATTTTCATGGCATGACGCGCCATTTTTTCGGCATCTGCCTCATAATCCGCGAGCGCCCGTGCCGCTGATAAGGCGTAATTTCCACCAGACCCAATCGCTGCGATGCCATCATTGGGTTCAAGCACATCGCCATTGCCCGTGAGGATCAATGTCACGTCTTTGTCCGCAACAATCATCATCGCTTCCAAATTGCGCAGATATTTATCGGTGCGCCAATCTTTGGCCAATTCCACCGCAGCGCGCATCAATTGGCCGCGATGCTGCTCCAGCTTGCGCTCAAGCCGCTCGAACAGCGTAAATGCATCTGCGGTCGCGCCGGCAAAGCCACCTATGACCGATCCGTCATGCAGCTGGCGGACCTTCTTGGCATTGGGCTTCATGACCGTTTGGCCCATGGAGACTTGGCCATCACCAGCGATGACGACTTTGCCGTTTTTGCGCACAGACAATATGGTGGTGCCGTACCAAGTGGACGGATTTCCGTGAGAGTGATTTTCCATATTTTGGATATGGGTCGATTGACGCCAAAGCGCAAGAGAGGGCTTAGCCGCCTTGAATATCTGTCAGGCGGCGTTCCCATGCGAGCGCGTGCTGGACGATTTGGTCCAGATTGTCGTAGCGCGGTTCCCAACCAAAGCGGTCCTTGATTGCCCGATTGTCAGAAATCAGCGAGTCAGGATCTCCGGCGCGCCGACCTTCCATTTTGCGGTGCAATTTTTTGTTGGTCACGCGGTCGACGGCGTCGAGAACCTGCATGACCGAATAGCCATGGCCGTATCCGCAATTCAGCGTGTGGCTCCTTTCGGGGTCGGCGATAAGTGCCTCAAGTGCAATGACGTGCGCCGCAGCGAGATCGCTGACATGGATATAGTCGCGCACGCCCGTCCCGTCTTCGGTCGCATAGTCCGTGCCGAAAACGCTGACGCTTTCCCGCTTGCCGAGGGCAGCTTCAACCGCGATTTTTAGTAAGTGCGTTGCGCCGACAGTGGACTGGCCCGTGCGCGCAAGCGGATCGGCACCGGCGACGTTAAAGTAACGCAGCGCGCAATAGTTGAAATCATGCGCCGCCGCGACATCACGCAACATCATTTCTGTCATCAATTTCGATGTTCCGTACGGATTGATGGGCTGTGTCGCCATATCTTCCCGCACCGGGCTGGTTTCGGGGATGCCATATGTCGCCGCGGTCGACGAAAAAATCATGTGTTTGACGCCGGATGAAATGGCGGTCTCAATCAAACTGCGGCTTTTTGCGGTATTATTGTTGTAATATTTGAGTGGGTTCTCAACAGATTCAGGCACAACCACCGATCCCGCAAAGTGCATGATCGCGTCGATATGTTCATCGCGAATGATTTTTTCCACCAACTCTGAATCGCTGATATCACCGTCGTAGAAACCGGCGTCCGCCGCCACGGCCCAACGGAAACCTGTGACAAGATTATCGATAACAACCGGGTGATGACCAGCGTCGATTAAAGCGAGCACGGCGTGGCTGCCAATATATCCGGCGCCGCCGGTTACCAAGACGTTGAGCTTCTGTTCCATGGTCGCATTTCCCGTTATTTCTATTGCCGACACTAGCGGAGATCATGCCGTTTTCGAATGTGTCGCTATTTTCCGGACTGTTGCATTTTCCATACAATACTGCGAACCATTTTGGATGGCCATGTTTCTTCAAAATCATGCTGCGGTTGGATCCGGTAACGGCGGTATGCCTTGCGTATAGCGGTGCACCAGATGACGAGCGGTGTTTTGCCAGCGGCGAACGTTTCGGAGATCATCGGGGCGATCGAAGCGGCTGCGCACGGCGGGGCCGTCATGTATTTTGCGCCCGAAATGTCGATTATGGTGAATCGTAAGCGCGATGAAGCGCGCTTGCACATATGTGCAGAGGCGCAGACCGAGTCGATTGAACACATCGCTGAAGTTGCATCTCGCCATAACATATGGGTTCACTTGGGCTCTATTCCGGTGGTGCATGGTGCCGGACCACAACTCGCAAACCGCAGCATCGTCATCTCGGCCAATGGCGAAATTATCGCGCGCTATGACAAAATCCATTTGTTTGATGTGGATTTGAAAACGGGTGAAAGTTGGCGCGAGTCTTCGGCCTATGTCGGCGGCGAAACTCCCGTAATCTTGGACACGCCATTGGGCAAAATGGGGTTAGCGGTTTGCTACGATATGCGTTTTCCAGACTTATTCAGCGCTTACGCAAAAGCGGGCGTCGATATCATCACGCTGCCGTCGGCATTTACAGTGCCCACAGGCGCGGCGCACTGGCACGCATTGCTGCGGGCACGGGCGATTGAGAGCGAATGTTTCGTGATTGCAGCAGCGCAATGCGGGGCACATGAAGATGGCCGTGAGACGTACGGCCATTCACTTGTGGTCGATCCTTGGGGAGAGGTGATCCTGGATATGGGAACCACCCCCGGACTGGCTTTTGTTGATCTCAACCTCTATAAAATTGCGGAAGTTCGGCAGCAAATTCCCGTGCATCAAAACCGCCGCGCAATCGCCGAGCCTAGATTTTGTGAATAGAATGACCGAGAGCCTTTCGGAATGAGCAGCTTTACCCTGATGCACTGGCAAGACCATTTTTGGGCAGGATTGTCCGCGGCGTCGGCATTACTGGTGCTGGTTAGCAGTGTTGCGGACCGGCGGCGCCATCGACGTACAAAACTTGACCAAGTCGGTATAATGCCCTGGACCGGAATTACCGTATTTTCCGTGCTTATTACGGTATTGGCAGCCGCGTTGGCGATTAAAGGGCTTTAGGGTCAGGACCTATTAAATGCACCATTTTGGCGTCCTTCGGATTTGACCCATATTGTCCATTGCTGCGTTGGCAAGCTTGGACTTAGAACCACTAAGTCCGGCGCTTACCGTCTTGCACTGAACAATATGGCCTCAAACCGCGAAGGTGCATTTAATAGGTCCTGACCCTAGCCGAGGCACGCCTCAAGGAATGGCTGATCAAAGCCGAACTGCCGTGCCTTTTCCAGCGTATAAGGACGAACGCCGCCCGCGACCCACTCACCGTGGATTTTGCCGTCAGAATCTTCATCGCGATATTCAAATTTGAACAGATCCTGCGTCACAATGACGTCGCCTTCCATCCCGATGACTTCCGTAATCTGGGTGGTGCGACGGGAACCATCACGCAAACGCTTCACCTGAACGATAAGGTCGACCGATTCCGCAATTTGCCGCGAAATGGCTTCCTTGGGTATTTTGATGTCGCCCATCATGATCATATTTTCCATACGACCCAAGCACTCGCGTGGGTTGTTGGCGTGGAGCGTACACATGGATCCA
>JBILBJ010000043.1:0-11049 GCA_044353705.1 Sphingorhabdus sp.
TGTGTTACCAACGTCGTCACAACGGCAATCAGCATCCCGGCCATTCCGAAACGGTTGCCACGCTGTGATGTCGCTGGTGAAGAAAGACCGCGCAAAGCGAGAATGAAAAAGACGCCCGATATCAAATAAGCGAGCATCACCCATGCGGGAGGAGCAGCATGTTCCAACTTAGCGCTCCTTTTTCTTGTACATTGCGAGCATGCGCGCGGTCACCGCAAAGCCACCGAAGATGTTCACGCTTGCGAGCGCAACCGCAATTAGCCCCAGCCATTTTGCGGTCGGCGAACCACCCGCTGCCGACGCGATCAGAGCGCCCACAATGATGACCGACGAAATTGCGTTCGTAACCGCCATCAAAGGCGTGTGCAGTGCCGGTGTAACCGACCAAACGACATAATAGCCCACGAAACACGCCATCACGAAGATGGATAAAATTGAAATAAAGTCCATGGTGCCCCCTTACGCCAACAGGCGATCATTCACGACCTTGCCATCTTTGGTCAGGCGAATGGCTGCGGTAATTTCGTCGTCATCGGGCAGTACTGGCCTGCCCGCGTCCTTGTCCCAAAATGCGGACAGGAAGTTGTACAAATTGCGCGAAAACAGTGCGGACGTATCCGCCGCCAAATGCGCGGGTGTGTTTGAATAGCCGACAATCTTGACGCCGTGCTTAACGACGATCTCGTCCGGCTTTGACCCTTCGACATTGCCACCTTGCGCGACCGCAAGGTCAAATATGACGGAGCCCGGCTTCATCGTTGCAATCTGCGCATCCGAAATAAGGCGCGGTGCAGGACGACCGGGAATGAGAGCCGTCGTGATAACGATATCTTGCTTGGCGATATGTGCGGATACAAGCTCGGCTTGTGCCGCCTTATATTCGTCGGACATTTCCGTGGCATAACCGCCAGCGCCCTCACCTTCGATACCGGCGACATTCTCAACGAAGATGGCCTTGGCACCAAGCGATTCGATCTGTTCTTTCGTCGCCGAACGCACGTCGGTTGCCGAAACCTGCGCACCCAAACGACGCGCTGTTGCAATGGCCTGAAGCCCTGCAACACCAACACCCATGATGAACGCCTTGGCTGCACTTACTGTGCCCGCAGCAGTCATCATCATTGGAAAGGCGCGGCCATATACCGACGCGGCTTCGATCACCGCCTTGTAACCCGACAGGTTCGACTGCGACGACAATATGTCCATCGATTGCGCGCGTGTAATGCGGGGCATGAATTCCATGGCGAGCGCATCCACGCCAGCTTTGGCATAGGCATCAACGCGGGACCGCTGACCAAATGGATCAAGTCCCGCAACCAGCCAAGCACCGGCTTTCATGCCGACCAAGGCCTTGGGGTCAGGGCCCTGAACGCCAAGGATGATGTCGGCATCCTTCAGAACGGAAGACAGGCTTCCGACCGAAGCGCCGGCGCTTTCATAATCGCTGTTACCAATGGAGGCAGAGACCCCCGCGTCCTTCTCAACGTAGACCGACGCCCCCAATGCGATGAATTTTTTCACCGTTTCGGGCGATGCAGAAACCCGCGTCTCACCCGCAGCGGTCTCTTTCAGTACAGCGATCTTTACCACTTAAGCCGCGCGGCTAGCGATGATGAGGACCACCAGAGCGGTGACAACAACGGCAGCGACAGTGCCCCATCTGAACAATGCGATGAAACCGGCATAGGTTTCTTTTGCAGGTCCCAGGTCGTGATCTTGTGCCAAAACAGCCTCCTTATAAACTTTTATTGCGCTGCAGCCTTAACTTGTGATTTTCCAATGCTCAAGCGGCATGGACAAAGAAAATACATCGACTGCTTAATCGGGTCTTTACCCATTTGCCTTACTAACGCTGCCAATGAACATTGGCGGACAGTGAATGCAAGAACGAGAAACCAGATTGTTGATGCTTGTCGATGATGAGCCTGCCCAATGCAGGTTGATGTCGGCTATCGCATCACGCGCGGGCTGGAGAACGGTTTTTGCACGTGATGCAGAAACCGCGATCGCGATGCTTGGCACGCCAGATGGCAAGATGCTCGACGCCATCATCCTCAATCAATGGGTCCTGGGAGCGGATTCTGCGTCCCTGATTTGTGAGTTAAAATCACATCGCCCTGCACTTCCGATCCTGTTGATGACCTCCATCGGCTCAAACGAAGCGGCTATCAATGCCATGCGCGCCGGTGCGTATGACTATATCATCAAGCCAGTCGCCCCCGAACGCCTGATTGCGGCGCTCAGCATGGCTGCGGACAAAAGCAAAGAATTGGGCGAACTTCACCCGCTGACCGAGAAAATTACCCAGCCCTTGGCATTCGAAGAGATCATTGGCTCCGCACCCGCATTTCGCACCGCGCTGGCCATTGCCGCAAAAGCCGCACGCAGCCGTGCGCCGATCTTTATCGATGGCGAACATGGGGTGGGCAAAGAAGTGGTGGCAGACGCCATTCAAGCCGCAAGCCCCCGTGCAAAGCTTCCCTACCTGAAAGTCAATTGCGGTGCGATTTCATCCAATTTGCTCGATTCCCTATTATTCAGGCATGAAAAAGACGCGTTCGCTGGCGCCTTTGATCGTCGCATCGGCATATTTCAGCAGGCTGAGGGCGGAACGGTGTTCCTCGATGACGTTGATTTGCTGCCCCCGGAAACGCAAATCAGGTTGGTTCGTTTGCTCACCCAAGGAGAAATTTCTCCCCTAGGTGCTTCGCATAGCTACCGCATTGATGTCCGCATACTGTCGGCCAGCAACGCTTCATTGGCGAACAAATTGGCCGACGGTCAATTTCGCGAAGACCTATATTATCGATTGAATGTGGTTCAGTTGACCATTCCGCCGTTGCGCGAGCGGACATCCGACATACCCGCGCTTGCCCGCCATTTTCTCGGTCGCATGGCCAACCAACCCGGACTGCGCAGCCTTGGCATCACTGATGAGGCATTGACCATCCTGCGCGGATATGACTGGCCGGGCAATGTCCGGCAGCTGCAGAGCGCGCTGTTCCGCGCCGCTGTCCTATGTGAGCGCGACGCGCTTACGCCCGAAGAGTTTCCCCAAATATCGGCGGCCGTTGGCGTGCCGGGATATTGTGGATCGGGTGGTGCTGGTGCCAATGATGGCATCGGCGTGACGCTGTACGAAAACGACGGGAATATGCGTCCGCTCGAAGAAATCGAAGCGGACGTTATCCGGCTGGCGATAGGCCATTATCGCGGCAGAATGACCGAAGTCGCCCGCCGCTTGGGCATTGGACGCTCGACCCTTTACCGCAAGCTTGCCGACCTTGGGATCAGCGACGCTGCTTAGGTGCTTTTGCCAAGCAACGCCTGCGTAATCCAGAAACCAGCAAGCGACGCAGACCCCGTCAAAAATGTACCCCAGATGATATCGAGTATGGTGACTTTGGAGCTCCACACTTTCAACGTGGCAAAGTTCGTCAAATCATAAGTCATATAGCAAAAGAAGCCGAGCATCGCGCCCCACAGCAATGCGGTCTGCCATTTCCCCGAATGCAGCGCGGGGCCCACGGCAAAAATCATCATGCCCAATATATATAATATATAGAAGATGATCGCCGGCCCCATGCGGAACCCGCCCTTCATCAGCAACTCACCAATTTCTGGCTGATAAAGACGCGTATACATGTTGCGCAGCCAAATGCTGTCGATCATCGCGAACGCAAGGCCGGTGGCGACGTAGCCTACTATATATTTCAAGAGCATATCGTTTTCTCCCTAAATCTGGTCCTTTTTTGCGCGAAGGCACCCGCGTCAACAAGACAGTCAAATAGCGGTAGCTTAGGCGCTCGCGGTCAACGCCGCATCGCGCATCCCGCGCCATACCTGCACGGCTTGAACCGTTTCAGCGGCGTCATGCACCCGAATGATATGCGCGCCTTGTTCCACCGCCTTCATGGCCAGAAAAATGGACCCACCCAAACGGTGCTGCGCGTCCGCTTCATTGGACAGTGCACCGATCAAACGCTTCCTGCTCGCGCCGAACAATATCGCGCAGCCCAGTCCGTGGTAGACAGATAGATTGTTAATAATCGCGAGATTTTCGGTCAGCGATTTGCCAAAGCCAATGCCTGGATCGACGAGTATTTTATCGCGCTTTATACCCGCCGCTTCAACGTCGGCGATGCGATGTTCAAGCCAGTCAAAAACGTCTAAAACAACATCGTCATAGACCGCGTTTTTATGCGGATCACTGCTCTGGCTAGGCGCGTGCATCAGAACAACGGGAACATCGCTAACGCGTGCGACTTCAAACGCGCGATCATCATACCCCAACGCAGAAATATCGTTAATCATCGCCGCGCCAGCGCGAACCGCGCCCTCCATGACCGAGGCTTTGCGCGTATCGATAGAAACAGCAGTCCCTGCCCCCGACAATCTGCGGACGAGCGGTTCCACGCGCGCGAGTTCATCGCCTTCCCACACAAGTGGCGCGCCGGGGCGGGTGGATTCACCGCCAATGTCGATAATCGAAGCCCCCGCACTCGACATCGCAAATGCTGCTTCGGCGGCCACGTCTACGTCAACATTCTTCCCACCGTCGGAGAAGCTATCGGGCGTGGCGTTAATGATGCCCATCACGTGCGGCTGATCCAGCCTGATGGTCCGCGCGCCCATTTGCAGGGCTGGCCGGGCCGCAGTGATGCGCTCGAATAATGTGCCCGCCTTTTGCCGCTCTTCATCAGGAAGTGCGTCCGCAAATTTGTCCCATTGGCTGACGGATACCATCTGCCGCTGCGTTGACGCTGCGGTTCGCCGGATAACTTCAAATTGCGAGAACCACTGTATATGGCCTGCAAGCCGCAAGCATTCCCCTTCGTGCCGCTGCGGGCTTTCCACAAAGCCGGTAGGACGAAGATAGATTTTGCTCATGGTTCCGTGGCGAGCAAATAGGTCTGGCGCAAATCGTCGATCGGCTTCAACGCGCCGTCCGCCGCGGCATAATGCCAGTACGTCCATCCATTGCAGCTAGGTGCATTTTGAATGGTGGAGCCAACCTTGTGGATGGAGCCATCAACCGCACCGCACAGGATCGAACCATCCGCACGAACAACGGCTTCATAATTACGCTTACGGTCAAAGATTTTCGTGCCGGGGTTCAGATAGCCGGCCTCAACCAACTGACCAAAGGCGACCTTTGGTGCAGATTTTGGTGACTGCATGGTTTTGATGGCGCTTTCGTCCAACGGCAGCGCCGCGGCGATGCGTTCTTCAGCGACTTCACAATAAACAGATTCGCGTTCGCAACCAATCCAGTCGCGGCCCAAACGGCGCGCCACGGCGCCTGTTGTCCCTGTGCCAAAAAACGGATCAAGCACGACGTCGCCCGGTTTCGTACAGGCGAGCAATATGCGGTACAGTAGTGCCTCTGGCTTTTGCGTTGGGTGCGCCTTGGTACCATTGCGTTTCAACCGTTCTTGTCCGCCACAAATGGGGATCAACCAGTCCGAACGCATCTGAAGTTCATCGTTCAGCGTCTTCATGGCACGATAGTTGAATGTGTATTTCGACTTCTCGCTTTTCGATGCCCAGATCAACGTTTCATGCGCGTTGGTGAAACGCGTACCTTTGAAATTCGGCATCGGGTTGGACTTGCGCCAGACGATATCGTTCAAAATCCAGTATCCGGCGTCTTGCACAGCGGTGCCGACGCGGAAAATATTGTGATAGCTGCCGATCACCCACAATGAACCATCTGGTTTCAAAATGCGCCGCGCCTCGGCCAGCCATTCGCGGGTGAACTTGTCGTAAATGGCAAAGCTGGCGAACTTGTCCCATTCGTCATTTACGGCATCGACCTTGCTGTTGTCGGGACGCAGCAAATCCCCGCCGAGTTGAAGATTATAGGGCGGGTCAGCGAAGACCATGTCGATGGAGCAATCGGGCAACGACCGCATGGCTTCGATGCAGTCCATGCGCAAAATCTGGTTCCGCGGCAGGTCATGGACCTCAACCGCCTTCGACTTTACTGCTGGCCTGATTTTCTCGATGACGCCCACGGCTCACTCCTCAAAACTGAATCAAACTGCGTTGAGTCAGCGCGGGGGTAAGGTCAAGGACGTTCATAACATAAGGATTCATGACGAGTCGCACGATCTGGAACCATTTAGGTGGAACGAAAGGAGTCCGGCACAAGATATGGAGTCTTGCGATTCCAGCGGGACTCAACCGGTAGTGGTGTTGCCAGAATGACTCACTGGCACAAAAAACTCACAGCAAAAGCATTTGTGACACCGGCGCGAAGCTTTTGCGGTGCAGCGGCGTTGGTCCGTGCAAACGCAAGGCGGCCAAATGGTCCGGCGTTCCGTAACCCTTATTCCGTTCCCAACCATAATGCTGATTCTGCTGCGCCGCTTCGCACATCACCCGATCACGATGTTCTTTCGCAATTATCGAAGCCGCCGAAATACATGGCTCAAGGGCATCGCCGCCGACAATGGCCCGTGCGTTCCAACGCCATTCAGGCCGACGACCCGACGGTGTCATATTGCCATCGACCAGCACTTCCGTTGGATCGCACCCAAGCTTCGCACACAAGCCCTCAACCGCGCGCGTCATCGCCAACATCGTCGCGCCGAATATGTTCAACCGGTCGATGTCATCAACATCCACCACGCCCACCGCCCACTGGCACCGGCGCTTGATGGTTTCTTCCAACTCGGCCCGGCGCGTGGCGCTCAATTTCTTGCTGTCGTCCAGCCCAGAAGGGCGCGGCTTGCATAACAATACGGCGGCCGCCACCACTGGCCCCGCAAGTGGCCCGCGCCCCGCCTCATCAACGCCAAATATCATATGCGCCAGGCGGGATATCGCCGGTTCTCGCCGGCATGATATAGACAAACCATATTTCCGGCGGGATCAAGCAGACGCGCCTCGCGCCAACCCCAGCTTTCATCCTGCGGCATTTGCTCGAAAACATAACCTTGGCTGGTGAGTTCCGTCACCCACGCATCCAACCGCTTGCTTTCAAAATACACCACGGTCGATGTCGCGCAGTCGTCATGTTGATGGACCGAAAAGGTAACGCCATTTGGCATTTCAAACCGGGCATAGCCGTTTTCCGGGCTATCGACGATCTGTTGAAGGCCAAGCGCTTTGTAAAAATCGACCGAGGCCGCATAATTGCGGCAACCAACGGTGACGTGATTGAGCGATGGCCCGGCGACCATTGCATCTTCGCGCACGGCTTGGTGCCCCATGGGCCCGTGACCTTGACCAAGGCCCGGCGCGTCGAGGAGCGCCAAACGCACGAACAAGCGCGCACGTTCAATGGCTGGCACCAACTCCATTCCCTGCCCCAACCCCGTCGCAATCGCCGTTGCTAAGGTGCAACCCGTTCCGTGGGTACTGCGCGTTTCAATCCGCGCGTCACTCCAGCTTTCGCTTTGGCCCGGCGCGACGTGCAGTTCATCCACGATCTGGTCGCCGTCCGCATGCCCGCCTTTGATAAGCAACGATATGCGCCGCCCGAGCAGGCTATCCTTTCCGCCAAGCGCCTGCAGTTCTGGCAAATTGGGCGTCGTCAGCGTCGCAAGCCGCATAAGCCGTTCAAATGCAGCGATGGTATCGGCATCCGCCAGCACAGCGCCACTCGTTGCCACCATCACAGGGTCGAATATGATTGGACATGACAGTTCCGAAAGGCTGTCTGCAACGGCATGTGCCGTGGCCGCATTTCCAATCATCCCGATTTTTACGGCATCCACGCCAATATCACTCACAACGGCCGCGATCTGGTCAATGACCATTTGCGTTGGCACCATATGCACCGCATCGACACCCAGCGTGTTTTGCGCAGTGATGGCCGTAATCGCCGTCATCGCATGACCGCCAAGCATGGTTACCGTCTTAACATCCGCCTGAATACCAGCGCCGCCGCCGCTGTCGGACCCAGCGATGATCAGTATGCGCGCGGGTGCGTTGTGAGGCATCAGGCCGCAGCTGCCCTCACAGCGTCGCATATACCGTCAACGATACGCTCAACTTGTGCAGCGTCATCTCCCTCCGCCATCACGCGGATGACGGGTTCAGTGCCCGACGGACGGATGACCAGCCTGCCAGTGCCAGCCAATTCGGCTTCAGCCTCGGCTATAACCTGCTGTACGCGCGCATCATCCAACGGCTTGCCGCCGGCGAAACGGACGTTCTTCAAAAGCTGCGGCACCGGATCGAACAGGTGCAACACTTCACTGGCTGGCTTCCCGCTCTCGACGAGTTGCGCCAATACTTGAAGCGCAGCAATCGTGCCGTCACCCGTGGTCGCGTGGTCCAAAAGGATCATATGCCCCGATTGTTCTCCGCCGACGTTGATGCCGTGCTTGCGCATTTCTTCCAGAACGTAGCGATCACCGACCTTTGCACGGATGAGTTTTAAATGCTGGCTCTCCAGATACCGCTCTAGTCCAAGGTTGGACATCACCGTCGCAACGATACCATCGCCCGTAAGCTTGCCCGCGCGGCGCATGGCGCCGCCAAGCAAAGCCATGATCTGGTCACCGTCGACCACTTGGCCATGCTCATCGACAACGATCAATCGGTCGGCGTCACCGTCAAGCGCAATCCCGATATCCGCGCCCGATGCAACAACGGTTTCCTGAAGCGTCGCAACATGCGTTGACCCAACCTTGTCGTTGATGTTTTTGCCATTTGGTTCAACGCCGATTGACGTAACCTTGGCACCCAGTTCCCAAATTGCCGTAGGTGCGACCTGATAGGCAGCGCCATTCGCGCAATCGAGCACGACATGTAGTCCATCAAAACGGATATGTTCCGGCACCGACGCCTTCACCGCATGGATGTAACGCCCGCGGCTGTCTTCGATACGGCGCGCGCGGCCAATATCGGGGGCGTCAGCAAGCGTCAGCTTCTCGCCCAGCAACGCCTCAATCGCCAGTTCATCGGCATCCGATAACTTATATCCATCGGGCCCAAACAGCTTAATACCATTGTCTTCATAAGGATTATGGCTGGCAGAGATCATCACGCCGAGGTCTGCGCGCATGGACCGCGTCAAAAGCGCAACGGCGGGGGTCGGAATCGGGCCGAACTGGACGACATCCATACCCACGCTGGTAAATCCAGCCACCAGCGCGTTTTCAATCATATAGCCGGACAGGCGCGTATCTTTTCCGATGACAACCCGGTGCTTATGCCCACCGCGCAGAAAATGCGTGCCTGCAGCCTGACCAACCTTCATCGCCATTTCCGGTGTCATGGCGCCCGTGTTGGTGCGCCCTCTGATACCATCCGTCCCGAAATATTTGCGCGCCATTTTGCTTCCTGCCGTTCTGCGGTTCACGTTGTGAATTTCCACGCTGCTAAGCCTCTCCCTTGCATAGGGAGCAATGGGCTGGCAAGACCCGATCCTATGTCAAACGCTGCACGTATTCTTATCGCCCTTATCATTGGCCTTGCCCTCGGCATTTTCGTGACCGCGCTATCACCTGCCGCTGGCGAAAAGCTGGATCTGATCCTCGATATTGTAGGAACATTATGGCTCAACGGCCTTCGCATGACTGTTGTTCCGTTGGTGGTCGCATTGGTTATCACTGGAATAGTCAAAAGCGCGGAAGCCGCGCGGGCCGGGCCGATGGCAGCGCGCACCATCAGCTGGATAGTCGTGATGATGTTCATGTCGGCTACGTTGGGCGCGCTGTTGACGCCAATGGTGCTTTCACTTTGGCCCATGCCACAAGAAAGTGCGGACGCTCTTCGGTCGGCACTGACAACCGCGCCAGCGGTGGCCGAACAACCAAGTTTGCGTGATTTCGTTGTTGCGTTGGTGCCAACCAATCCGATTTCAGCAGCAGCAAGTGACTCCATCTTGCCACTTCTGATTTTCACGCTCGTCTTTGCCTTTGCCGTGACGC
The DNA here is from genome assembly GCA_044353705.1 of Sphingorhabdus sp. Lineage (GTDB taxonomy): Bacteria > Pseudomonadota > Alphaproteobacteria > Sphingomonadales > Sphingomonadaceae > Sphingorhabdus_B. The sequence continues at coordinate 9,888 of JBILBJ010000043.1, forward strand.
GCCTTGCGCAAGAGCCACGGGCGCACATGGCTGGATTTTTCAGCGCGCTTGCCGACGCCATGATCCTCGTCATCGAATGGGTACTAAAGCTCGCGCCCATCGGTGTGTTTGCGTTGGCATTTGTCGTTGGCGCGCGATCCGGATTGGCCGCGCTGGGCGCAGTTGCGCATTATATCGTCACGGTATCTATCGTCGGCATCATCGTAGGCGCCTTTGCTTATCCCATTGCGGTTTTTGCCGGCAAAGTTCGCTTCCGCGAATTTGCCCGCCAGATTGCCCCGGTTCAAGCCTTTGCCGTTTCAACACAATCATCCTTGGCCAGCCTTCCATTGATGTTGAAGAAGTCGGAAGCCTTGGGCGTTCGTGAGTCCACTGCAGGACTTGTGCTGCCGATGGCGGTGGCGTTGTTGCGTGCCACTGGCCCTGCAATGAACCTTGCCGTCGCTCTGTATGTTGCAAACTGGTTTGGGGTGGAGCTTGACGCGTTCGATTATGGTGCGGCCATTTTTATCGCCGCACTGACCTCAATGGGCGCGGTAAGCCTTCCCGGAACGGTCAGCTTTGTGACCTCAATCGCACCAATCTGCATTGCGCTTGGCATTCCGGTTGAGCCACTCGCCTTGTTAATCGCGGTCGAAACGCTGCCGGATATTTTCCGGACAACCGGCAATGTCCAAATGGACGTTGCGCTCACTACCGTCATTGAAGCCCCCGAAAAGGAAAACGCCCATGCAATATCGTGAACTTGGCCACGGCCTGAAAGTCTCCGCCATTGGCGTCGGTTGTATGCCGATGATCAAAGGCGGCAACATCACTTATGGGCAAGATGCCGATCCCGATGAGGCGATAAAAACCATCCATCGCGCGATCGACATGGGCATTACCTTTTTCGATACCGCCCAAATTTATGGCCCATTCCAGAATGAAGAACTGGTCGGCGAGGCGATCAAAGGCAAACGCGACGGGCTGGTTATCGCCAGCAAGTTCGGTTTCAAATTCGATGGCGGGAATATCGTCGGCGTCGATGGCTCGCCAGCCAATGCAAAATCAGCAGTCGAAGGCACGTTGAAGCGTTTGGGCATCGACTGCCTTGATCTTTATTACCAGCACCGCGTCGACCCTGCTGTGCCGATCGAAGAGACGGTCGGTGCAATGGCGGATT
>JBILBJ010000044.1:0-10968 GCA_044353705.1 Sphingorhabdus sp.
CGCCAGCGACGATGAAGAACGCAAGGATCGGAATGACCGCGCCGTTCATCGTCATCGACACCGACATTTGGTCCAGCGGAATCCCGTCGAACAGGATTTTCATGTCCTCAACGCTATCGATGGCGACACCGGCCTTGCCGACATCGCCGACCACGCGCGGATGGTCGCTGTCATAGCCGCGATGGGTGGCAAGGTCGAAGGCAACCGAAAGGCCCTTTTGCCCGGCGGCAAGGTTGCGACGATAAAAGGCGTTGGATTCCTCGGCGGTCGAAAAACCCGCATATTGACGGATGGTCCACGGGCGGCCTGCATACATCGACGCACGCACACCGCGTGTGAACGGCGCAAAGCCGGGAAGCCCCGGATCGCCTGCGTCCGCACTGGTGTACAGCGGCTTGACGGATATGCCCTCGGGCGTATGCCAGGTTAGGTCTTTGCCCTTAACCTCTTTATCTGCCGCTTTTTTCCAGTCGTCGTAGCTTGCCATCATTATTTCCCAAAACATCGCCTCCCCAGCCGGGGAGTATTTGCAAGACTTATACCTGTATCAACAGACCTAAGCCGCAGCGGAGCTCAACGCCCCTTAAACTCTGGCTTACGCTTCTGAAGAAACGCCATGCCGCCTTCAGCAGCATCCTCTGAAGAACCGGCGATACGCTGGCCTTCAGCTTCAGCGAGCAGCTGTTCGGAATAGCTGTTTTCCATCGCGACAAGGATGTTTTTGCGCATCGTGGCATAAGCCAGTGTTGGACCGTTGGCGAGACGGGTGGCTAGCGCGTGGGCTTCCGCCATCAGGACGTCATCTTCGACGACCTTATAGACCATGCCCCAGTCATACGCCTTTTCCGAACTGATCTTTTCACCGAGCATCATCATTTCAGTCGCCCGGGCCTTCCCGATCATACGCGGCAGCATCCAGCTTGCGCCGCCATCTGGCACGAGGCCGATATTGACAAAGGCCTGCAAGAAATAACCGCTCTTGCCAGCGATCACAAAGTCGCCAGCAAGGCCAATCGAGCAACCGACACCCGCTGCAGCGCCATTGATGGCCGTAATGATCGGCATGTTAAGCCGTGCAAGGTTGACCATCAGCGGGTTATAATGACGGGTCAGCGCGATATAGCTGCCCTCGCCGCCTGCGATCGAGGTCTTGCCACGCGCCTGAAGGTCAGCACCCGAACAAAAGCCACGACCCGCGCCGGTAATGATCAGGCATCGGGCATCGGTGAGCGTGGACACTGCATCGTTAATCTCTCCAGCCATATCAAGGCTGCAGGCATTCATGCGCTCCGGACGGTTAAGAGTAATCGTTGCGACTTTGTCCGCTACGTCGAGGCGGATGGTTTCATAGGTCATAGTTCAAGCTCCCTTTATTCTATTCACCGTCATGCTGAACTTTTTTCAGCATCCATTTCGCCTCCCAAAAACCCACGCTCCGGGATTATAAATGGACCCTGAAACACGTTCAGGGTGACGATGTGGTGGTTGGTCAATGTGCCTGCGAAGGCACCTCCATAATTTCGGTCAGCACACCCTGCATATCCTTCGGGTGCACAAAGAAAATCAGCGTCCCGTGCGCGCCAATACGTGGCTCTCCGAGCACGCGCTTGCCCATGGCTTCAAATTCCGCCTTGGCAGCGTGAATGTCGGGCACTTCGTAACACACATGATGCTGCCCGCCCGCCGGATTCTTCTCCAGAAACGCGGCGATGGAGGCATTGCCCGACAGCGGCTCAATCAACTCGATCTGCGTTCCATTCAGAGCGCCATCGGCCCCGGGCGTATCGACAAAGCAAACCTTCACCCCCTGATCCGGCAAGTCGAACGGATCATGGATCTTCGTCGCGCCCATCACATCGCGGTAAAAGACGATGCTGTCCGCGATGGAAGGCGTTGCAACGCCGATATGGTTGAGACGACCCAGTTTCATACTTCTGCCTTACAACGGAATATTGTCATGTTTCTTCCAAGGGTTTTCCAACGCCTTGTTACGCAATTTTCTCAGGCCCAAGGCAATCCGTTTCCGCGTCGAATGCGGGTAAATGACCTCGTCGATAAAGCCCTTGCTCGCCGCCACAAAGGGATTAGCAAAGCGGTCTTCATATTCCGCGGTCTTCACCGCCTGCTCTTCTGTGGATAGCCCGCGGAAGATGATTTCAACTGCACCTTTTGCACCCATCACCGCGATTTCAGCGGTCGGCCATGCGTAGTTAAGGTCGCCGCGTAAGTGCTTGGACGCCATCACGTCATAGGCGCCGCCATAGGCCTTGCGGGTTATGATGGTGATTTTGGGCACGGTTGCCTCGGCATATGCAAAGAGCAGTTTTGCGCCATGCTTGATGATACCGCCATATTCCTGCGCCGTGCCGGGCAAAAATCCGGGAACGTCGACAAAGGTGACGATCGGAATTTCGAATGCGTCGCAGAATCGGACAAAGCGCGCGGCTTTTTTGGAGCTGTTAATGTCGAGCACACCTGCCAGCACCATGGGCTGATTGGCGACTATGCCAACGGTGCGGCCCTCAATACGGCCAAAACCGATGATGACATTTGCAGCATGCGTTGGCTGAACTTCAAAGAAGTCGCCTTCATCAACCGTTTTGCGGATCAGCTCATGCATATCATAAGGCTGGTTCGCGCTTGGCGGTATTAAGGTGTCGAGGCTTGGTTCAATCCGGTCCCACGCGTCTTCGGTTGGCCGTTCAGGAACGCCGGTGCGGTTATTCTCTGGCAAATAGTCAAAGAAATCACGGACCGACAGTAGCGCCTCAATATCATTTTCGAACGCATTGTCCGCAACGCCCGACTTGGTCGTATGCGAAACCGCGCCGCCAAGCTCTTCCTGCGTAACGACTTCATTGGTTACCGTCTTGACCACATCGGGACCCGTGACGAACATATAGCTGCTGTCCTTCACCATGAAGATGAAGTCCGTAATCGCTGGCGAATATACCGCACCACCCGCGCATGGGCCCATGATAAGGCTGATTTGCGGAACCACACCGCTTGCGAGCGTATTGCGTTGAAACACCTCGGCATAGCCGCCAAGCGATGCGACGCCTTCCTGAATACGCGCGCCGCCGCTGTCGTTTAGGCCAATGACGGGCGCGCCGACCTTCATCGCATTGTCCAAAACCTTGCAGATTTTCATCGCATGCGCTTCGGACAATGAGCCGCCGAATACCGTAAAGTCTTGACTGTAGACGTAAACGAGGCGGCCGTTGATAGTGCCGCTGCCAGTGACCACACCGTCGCCGGGGATCTTCTGCTCGGCCATGCCAAACTCAACACAATTGTGTTCGACATACATGTCCATCTCTTCGAAGCTGCCTTCGTCGAGCAAAATGTTCAGCCGTTCACGTGCTGTCAGCCGACCTTTGGCGTGCTGCGCATCAATGCGCTTTTGCCCGCCGCCCATCTGGGCCTGTTCGCGGCGCTTTTCCATTTCAGCGATATTTGCGGACATGGTTCCCCCAAAACTTTGTGTGACCGATCTGAAAGCTGATTTTGGCGACAATGTCCAATGCGAATTTGCAAAGTTGCAAAGCTGCAGTTTGCAAAAAAATCGGGATATCGTTATGTCTGGTGGCTTCGGTGCTGTGTCCAAAACTATTTTGCACGACACAGCCACGGCATAAAAAAGGGGGCGATGTGGCAAGGCGGCGTATTTTTGAAGGTGGCAAGCTGAAGGCGTTGCGCACTGGCTTGGCTTTGCGGCAGTCAGAAATGGCGGAAAGGCTCGGTATTTCCGTGTCCTATCTGTCGCAGATTGAGCATGATGATCGCCCCTTAACCCCTGCTCTTCTGGAGTTACTCGCTCGAATATTTCCGCTCGACTGGAATGTGGATGAAGACGACACCGCTACGCGGCGCTTTGCCGCATTGCGTGAGGCGGCCGCTGACCCATTATTCGCAAACCCGTTGTCGGCTGACCAATTGGCAAGAATTTCGGAACAGCAGCCCGCATTGGCGGAACAGTTTTCAGCGCTGCATCAGGCCTATACGGAAATTGGACAGAGATTGCTGATTGTCGATGAGGCTATGTCAGCGGACAATGCCGGCGGTTCGCGGCTACCTTGGGAGGAAGTGCGCGACTGGTTTCATAACTCTGGCAATTATGTTGACGTCCTTGACAAGGCAGCCGAGGCATTGGGCAATACATTACGCGGCACACTGTTGACGCCGGATGTGGGTGCGCTCGAACATTATTTGAAGCACACGCTGTCGGTTGCATTACTATATTCCCACAGCACGGGCTTGCGGGATTTCAATTCGGAAACGGGGCATTTAGTCCTCGATCAAAGCCAACCCGCCGAAAGCCGGCGGTTTCAACTTGCGCACCAATTGGCGGCCATTGCTTTACGCTATGAAATAAGTGCGGTTGTGGAGGGTGCAAATCTTCGCGCACCTGCATCACGCCAATTGCTCTCCGTCGGTTTGGCCAATTATGCGGCAGGCGCAATTCTAATGCCCTATATTGGGTTCCGTGAAGAAGCGCGCGCTGTGCGCCATGACATCGACCGGCTGTGCCAATCCTTCAACGTCAGCTTTGAACAGGCCTGCCACCGGCTATCCACGTTGCAACGGCCCAATGCGCGCGGCGTCCCGTTCTTTTTCTGCCGCGTCGATATGGCGGGCAACATAACCAAACGCCACAGCGCGACCCGCCTGCAATTTGCCCGTTTCGGCGGGGCTTGCCCATTATGGATCGTGCACGAAGCGGTGGCGATACCCGACCGCATTCTTGTCCAACTGGCCGAAACGCCCGACGGGGTGCGCTATGTCTCGATGGCAAAAGGGCTCGTGAAGCCATCCGGCAGTTTCGAACGCGTCCCGCGCCGTTACGCCGTCGCTTTGGGGAGCGAAATCGACCATGCACGCGAATTCATTTATGCCGATGGGCTGGACCTGACGGGACGCGGTGCGACAAAAATAGGCACCAGCTGCCGTCTCTGCCCTCGTCCCGATTGCGATCAGCGGGCCTTTCCACCCTCGGACCGCGAGATCATTGTCGATCCTGATCGACGCAACGTCGTGCCATATCGTATCGCCTAACCCGCAATCCCGCGTTATAGGGCCCGTATGACCAAGAGTTTTCCGATCAAAGTGGCGGCGTTGTACCGCTTTGCAAGCTTCAATCAGCCAGAATTACTGCAACCGCAGATTGCGGCTTGGTGCGCCGAACATGGCTTAAAGGGCACGATCTTGGTTGCAACCGAAGGCGTAAATGGCACCGTGGCAGGGAGCGAAGCCGGTATCGATGCCGTCGTCGCACATCTGCGCACTTTGCCGGGCTGCGCAGAATTGGACGTCAAATATTCGCATGCCAACGAAATGCCATTCTACCGGATGAAAGTTCGGTTGAAGAAGGAAATTGTTACGCTGGGCGTTGACGGTATCGACCCGAAACGTGAAGTCGGCACCTATGTGCAGCCAGAGGATTGGAATGCGTTGATATCCGATCCGGACACTGTGCTGATCGACACCCGCAATGATTATGAGGTTGCGATTGGCACCTTTGAAGGCGCGGTCGATCCACGGACCAAGTCGTTCAGCGAATTTCCGGAATGGTTTCGCGCGCATCGCGATGAACTGGCTGCAGGCAAAACCAAATTTGCGATGTTCTGTACCGGCGGCATACGCTGCGAAAAATCGACGGCTTTCCTGAAGGCTGAAGGGATAGACGACGTCTACCACCTCGAGGGCGGGATATTGCGCTATTTGGAGAATATTCCAGAGGCCGAGAGCAAATGGCAGGGCGAATGTTTTGTCTTCGACGAGCGCGTGTCTGTGAAGCATGGGCTTGAGCTTGGCGAAATGGAATTATGCCACGCGTGCCGCCGGCCGATTTCGCAAGAGGACAAGGCGTCAGCGCATTTCATCGAAGGCGTCGCCTGCCCGGCTTGCTATGCCGAACGCACCGACGAAGACCGCGCGCGTTTTGCCGAGCGGCAGAAACAAATCGCGCTCGCCAAAAAACGCGGCAAACAGCATATCGGCGTCAATCCAAGCATTGATGACTGACCTACCCATCCTCTACAGTTTCCGGCGATGCCCTTACGCCATGCGGGCAAGGATGGCGATTGCGGTAAGTGGCGTCCAAGTCGAACTGCGCGAAGTCGTGCTTCGGGACAAGCCGCCGGAAATGATCGCTGTGTCGCCAAAAGGCACAGTTCCGGTATTGCTATTGGGCGACGGCAATGTTGTCGACGAGAGCCTGGACGTCATGCGTTGGGCATTAGCGCAAAATGATCCCGAGAGCTGGTTGGCCCATCAAGATGCGGTCATGATCGCGGCCAATGATGGCCCGTTCAAACAGGCGCTGGACCGGTACAAATATCCACATCGTTATGGTCTGGCAGACGGTTTGGAACATCGTGAGGCTGCACTGGAGCATTTGTCGGGCTTGAACGAGATATTGGCGACGCAACCCTATTTGGGCGGCAGCGCGCCCGCGTTTACCGATATCGCCTTGTTTCCCTTTGTCCGCCAGTTTGGCGCAACCGACCCGCTATGGTTCGATGCATTGCCATTGCCTGCGCTTCAGGGTTGGCTAAACGGACTGCTTGCGTCGGACCTGTTTGGCCAGATCATGACCCGCTACCCCAAATGGACAGCGGGCGATGAAGCTATTTTGTTTCCGTAAACCGCAGTGAGAGCCGATAAACGCCCTTCGACAGGCTCAGGGCTACGGTGAGGTTCTCCGTTACTTCATCAACACCAGTTCTTCGGACATGCTGGGATGCAGCGCGACGGTGTCGTCGAAATCTTGCTTCGTAAGCCCCGCCTTGACCGCGATGGCCGCTGCTTGAAGGATCTCGCCACTGTCCGGTCCAATCAAATGCAACCCGACCACACGTTCGTTCGGGCCAGCAACCACCATTTTATACAATGCGCGTTCGTTGCGGTCGGCCAGCACATTCTTCATCGCGCGGAAATCGCTTTTGTATACTTTGACGTCAGGATGCGCCGCGCGGGCTTCGGTCTCGGTCATCCCGACACTTGCGATCGGGGGATTGCTGAACACCGCAGTCGGTATGCAGTCATAATTCACGTTACGCGGATTGTTGCCAAAGACGCTGTCGGCAAAAGCATGGCCTTCGCGGATAGCAATGGGTGTGAGCTGTACGCGATTGGTGACATCGCCCACGGCATAAATGCTGGGCACATTGGTCCGATTGTCGTCGCCAACCTGTACCGAGCCATCCTTGCCAAGCGCAACGCCAGCCTCTTCAAGGCCAAGGCCTTTGCTGTGCGGCGTCCGTCCAATGGCCCAAAGGAGCAGATCGGTTTCAATCGTCTCGCCTTGGTTGGTTTCGATCACCAAGCTGCCATCATCCTGCTTGGTGATAGATTTGAAGCTACAGTTGAAGCGAATATCGATGCCCTTATGGCCGCTAATGTCCACGAGGCGGTCGACAATTTCGTCATCATAACTGCGCAGAATGCGGTCGCCATGGGTCACAAGGCTGACTTTGACGCCAAGTTCGTTGAAGATACCGGCAAACTCGTTGGCGATGTAACCGCCGCCTGCGATCACCGCCCGTTTAGGCAGTTCGGGCAAGCTGAACACTTCATTTGACGTGATGCCATGCCCAGCCCCGGCTATTTCCGGAACCGATGGCCAAGCGCCCGTAGCTATCAGGATATAGGCCGCCGAAATTTCGCGTCCGCTTGCCAAGCGCACACTGTTCGGCCCCGTCACAACCGCGCGTTCACGAAACACCTCAACCTTGTTGTTGCCAAGCGTCTGGCCGTAAAGGCCCTCGAGGCGGTTCACTTCCGCCGCGACATTGTCGCGCAAGATGTTCCAATCGAACGTCGCGCCTGTCGTGTTCCATCCGAAACGCTGCGCATCGTGCAGATCTTCTGCGAAATGCGATCCGTATACGAGCAGCTTTTTGGGAACACATCCGCGGATAACGCATGTGCCACCCACGCGATGTTCTTCGGCAACAGCGACACGCGCGCCGTGTGAAGCCGCTATCCGCGATGCGCGAACGCCGCCCGAGCCCGCGCCAATGACAAACAGATCATATTCAAATTCAGCCATGCTATTTTTTCCTTATGTCATGGCCATATGGTTGCGCCGCAACGCATTTGCCAATGGCATTTTTTCATCTGTCTTATCGAACGGTCAGTTGTCGCCCAGTGCCGCCGCAATCAATGCAGTCGTCGACGGATCAAAGCCCGTGGCGCCATTTTCACCGATGCTTTTTGCAATCTGCTTGCCCAGCTCAACGCCAAATTGGTCAAACGGGTTAATGCCAAGCAACACCGCATTCACAAAAGTCCGGTGTTCGTAAAACGCAATCAATGCGCCCAACGCAGATGGCGTCACATCGTCCATCAATATCGTGGTTGACGGCCGATTACCCGCATAGTTACGTGCCAGATCATCTGACTTCTGCCCCGCCATCAACGCCGCACCTTGGGCAAAACAGTTCACCAACAGTGTTTCATGGTGGGCTGTATCAAAGTCATGTCCCGGCGTTTTGCTGGCAATGAATTCAACGGGAATGAGATGCGTTCCCTGATGCAACAATTGGAAGACCGCATGTTGCGCGTCGGTACCAACCCCGCCCCATGTAACCGGCGCGCTGTTGCGGCCGAGTGGCACGCCTTGCGCTGTCACTGATTTACCGTTCGATTCCATTTCCAATTGCTGAAGATAATCGGGCAGCAATCGCAACCGTTCGTCATAGGCAAAAACCGCGCGGGTCTGGCACGCCTTGATCTGGGCGTAATATAGGTCGCAGAACGCAGCCATCGTTGGCGCATTTTCCAACATTGGCGCATTGCGGAAATGCCGGTCCACGGCCGCTGCACCTTCAAGCAGTTCTTCATACACGGCCCAGCCAAGCCCGAGTGCCACGGGAAAGCCAATTGAGCACCACAGCGAATAGCGCCCGCCAACCGATTCATTGAACGGCAATATGCGGCTTTCATCGACGCCCCATTCAAGCGCTTTGTCCGGATTGGCCGTAAGCGCCACGATCTGGGCATAGGGATCGGCCACACCGCCGTCGTGCATCCATTCCATCGCGCTGGTTGCATTCAGCAAGGTTTCCGTCGTGGTAAATGTCTTGGATGCGACCGCGACGATTGTCTTATGCGGGTCCATGGCTTTCACAGCCTCAGTCAGTGCAGCGCCGTCGATATTCGACACAATCTTTACATCGTAACGCGCACCATCGCGGCCTAGCGCATCGACCAGCAATTTTGGCCCAAGCGCAGAGCCGCCAATACCGATGTGCAGGATATGTTTGATGTCACCCATAAATCCGGCGTCAATGGCCTCGACAAGGCCACGCATGCGTTCTTGAAGCGCGCGTGCATGGGCGACGGCTTGCACATCACCATTACCGCGCTCCGCCGCATGTTCGGCTGCACGGCCTTCGGTCACGTTGATTGCTGCGCCTGAAAATAATGCGGATTTGGAGTCGCCTAAATGCATGTCTTCGGAAAGTCTCGCGAATTGGGATAGCATGGCGTCATCAAGATGGGTCTTCGACATGTCAAAGCGCAGTCCAGACTGCTCAATAGTCATCTTGGCAACGCGATCGGGGTCTGACGCAAACAGCTCAGCCAGCGATTTTTCCTGCTGCTTTTCAAGCTCATCCCAGCTGTGATCCGTCATCATATACCCTTTATCAATCGCGCGAATGTCGCCTGTGAATCTCGACGCTGGCAAATAGCGCGTCTACGCGATAAAAGGCCAGCCAATCCGTCATAAGACGATATTAATTTGCGAGATTATGTGACCTCACCCACCGAAAAGACAGACGACGCGAACGCGGCCGCTCCTTCACAACCGCAACCAGCAACGCCCCCTTCAGAATGGCGCGAATTTGGCGGCTTCCTTTTCAAGTTGGCGGTATTCGTGTTCATTCTGCGCAGCTTTATCGTCTCGCCGTTCAATATTCCTTCGGAATCGATGCAGCCCCGCTTGCTCATCGGTGACTATCTGCTGGTGGCAAAATGGCCATACGGCTATTCCAAATATAGCCTGCCATTTTCCTTGCCCCTCATACCCGGGCGGATATTCGCCAGCGAGCCAAAGCGCGGCGATGTTGTGGTGTTCAAGGCACCCATGTCGAACGGCACAGATTATATTAAGCGCGTGATCGGCCTTTCCGGTGACGTCATCCAAATGCGCGACGGCATTTTGGAAATTAACGGCGTGGCGGTCAAAAAAGAACGCATTGCCGATCTTGTCATTCCGGTAACGCAAAATATGCGCGACACCGCTGAAATGGACCGCAACCCCTTCCCGTGCTGGCGCCCCGATATGGAAGAGGCCAGCCCAAATGGTGGCACGCAATGCCGGTACCCGCGTTTTCGTGAGACTTTGCCCGGGGGCAAGAGCTACGAAATTCTCGACCTCGCCAACGGATTGGAAGGCGACAACACCGAAGCCTTTGTTGTTGGTGAAAAGGACCTGTTCCTGATGGGCGACAACCGCGACCGCAGCGCGGACAGCCGCTGGACACCGATCGATAAGCCTGGAGCCATCGGCATCGTACCACAAGAAAATCTCGTCGGGCGCGCTTTGGTTTCGGTGTTTTCTACCGATGGGTCATCACATTGGCTGCTGCCATGGACATGGTTTACCGCGGCACGCCCTAACCGCATTGGACAAGGGTTTTGACCAACAGCGATAAGGATAATTGGCTGAGGGCTTTAATGCCGAAGCCACCGTTGGATCTGGCGCTATATCACCGCGCGTTAACGCATGGCAGCACCGGACAGGCGGATTATCAACGGCTTGAGTTTTTGGGTGACCGAATATTGGGTCTGGTCATCGCGGATATGCTATACCACCGATATGCCGAGGAGGCTGAAGGTCGCTTGTCGCACCGATTGAACGCCTTGGTATCGGGACTGACATGTGCGGATATCGCGCGTCAGCATGGGGTTCCAGATCATTTGCGGCTTGGCAAACAAGCGCGCGACGACGGGGCGCAG
>JBILBJ010000045.1:0-10964 GCA_044353705.1 Sphingorhabdus sp.
GTCGCAATCGGCATCCGTTCCGCTCCGATCATCTGATTAGGCTTGCAAAAGCCAAAACGCTTTGGCAAAGGCGCGCTTCCCGTAGTGGGGCGCTTAGCTCAGTTGGTAGAGCATCTCGTTTACACCGAGAGGGTCAGCGGTTCGAGCCCGTTAGCGCCCACCATTTTTGGATGATGGCCGAAAGAGGCACCAGAAATGCAGGACACCCCTTCGTCATTCATCGTTTATAAAGCTTTCTGCTGGCATTTTGCCCATATGCGCAGAATTTTTTCAACGTTGGGCACAGGCATCGTCCTATTGTCGGCAGGATTTTTGCCCGGCACAGCCTTTGCCCGGGAAACCGAGCAAGCAGAAATCGCCAACTGCAATGATCCCCGGCACAAACATGTGATCGTGCGGTCACTGACCGAATCACTGCCTGTGCGAAAAACCGAAAAGCAGCGCGTCCGCCGCATATTAATGTAGGGTCAGGACCAATTAAATGCGCCTTCGCGGTTTGAGGCCATATTGTTCAGTGCAAGACGGCAAGCGCCGGACTTAGTGGTTCTAAGTCCAAGCTTGCCAACGCAGCAATGGACAATATGGGTCAAATCCGAAGGACGCCAAAATGGCTTCGATCTCAAAGTAAAATGCCCTTGCAGGCAGAATAACTGCCTGCGGCGGACATTTTACTTCGATATCTTTGCCATTTTGACGCCGCGATGGTGCATTTAAGTGGTCCTGACCCTAAATCCGTTTAATCCGCTGCGCGCAGCAGCTTTGCCATTTCGGCCTCATCCCATTCCACGCCGCCCGCCACGCGCCACACTTCTTTGCCATCACTGTCATATAATATGGTGGTCGGCAGGGCGATCGCGTTGTTAAAAGCCGTCAGCAGTGCATTGTCCGCATCGGTATAGGGCACCAAATTCTTGACCGCTGTTTCCTTGAAAAAGGCGACAACAGGCGCGCGTCCTTCAAGGTCTTGCGACACGGCGATCACGTTCATCCGGCCTTTTTCCGACGCCGCCAGCGCGTCCAGCGTCGGCATCTCGGCTTTGCAGGGTGCGCACCAAGTTGCCCAGATGTTGAGCAACAACGGCTTGCCTTCAAAATCGGCAAGGCTGACATCCTGACCCTGCGCATCGGCAAAAGGGGCCGATGGCGCTTTTTGGCCTGCAAATTTGTAGCTGAGCATGGCGCGCATGCCATTGGCGCTTTCCAGAGTGATTTCGGCATTGTCAGATGCCCCTGCCTGCCCTGTGGATGCGGGTTGCGCTTGCCCCTTGGGTTCGCTTTCTTTATCGCACCCAGCCAGCACTAAAAGGATTAAGGCAATTACAAAGCGCATCTCTGATTCCAATAGCATGTGGGGCGGCCGGTTTGGCGAAGGCCCTGACGTTACCATGCGCGAGATAAATGCCTCCATCCCATTCGACAAGCGTCTTTGGCAGGAAGACATATCAGGCAGCAAAGCGCATGCCGATATGCTGGCCGCCAACGGGATCATAACGGCGTCAGACAATGCCGCGATCCAAAGCGGGCTCGATAGCATTTACGCCGAATATGCAGCCAATGGCGTGCCCGAAGACCTCACGCTTGAAGACATTCATATGGTCACCGAAACGCGGTTGCGTGCTTTGGTGGGTGAGCCAGCAGCACGTTTACACACCGCGCGGTCGCGCAATGACCAAGTCGCCACCGACTTCCGTCTTTGGGTGCGCAATGCGACCCATGAAATCGATGCGGGCCTGCGCGCATTTCAGTCGGCGCTCGTAACACGCGCCGAAGAACATGCCGACAGCATCATGCCCGGCTTCACGCATTTGCAAGTCGCGCAGCCCGTTACGCTGGGCCACCACCTGATGGCTTATTATGAAATGACGAAGCGCGACCGCAGCCGCTTTGCCGATTGCCGCAGCCGGTTGAACCAGTCCCCATTGGGCGCGGCCGCACTTGCGGGAACATCCTTCCCGATTGATCGCGCCGCGACGGCATTGGCGCTTGGCTTTGACGGCCCCATGGCGAACAGTCTGGATTCGGTTTCCGACCGCGACTTCGCGCTGGAGTTCCTGACTGCCGCAGCACAAACCGCGCTTCATCTGTCGCGGTTGGCGGAAGAAATGATCATATGGGCGTCACAGCCTTATGGTTTCATCAGCCTGCCCGACGCATGGTCGACGGGCAGCTCCATCATGCCGCAAAAGCGCAATCCCGATGCGGCTGAACTGGTGCGCGGACATGCAGGCCGGATCATTGGCTGCATGAACAGCCTGATGATCACCATGAAGGGTCTCCCGCTCGCTTATTCCAAAGACATGCAGGACGATAAACCGCCTGTGTTTGAGGCATATGACCTGCTGGCTTTATCCATCGCCGCGATGACGGGCATGGTGGCCAATGTGACGTTTAACACGCCGCGGATGCGCGAGGTTGCGGGCAGCGGCTTTTCTACCGCTACCGATCTGGCCGACTGGTTGGTGCGCGAATTCGGCATGCCCTTCCGCGAGGCGCATCATGTCACGGGCAGCGTCGTCAAATCCTGCGAGGCGCGTGGCATAGGTCTGTCCGACATCACCGTAGACGATCTGTCTGCCATCAATCCTGCGCTGGCTGGCTGCAATTTGCCCGATCTGTCGATCGACGGATCGGTAAACAGCCGGACAAGTGCTGGCGGCACGGCACCTATGCGCGTAAAAGAAGCCATCAGTACCGCCAAAAAGGAACTTGAGGCATGAAACCGGCGCACACCACCTTCATCATTGGCGTCGCCATGTGCGTTGCGGGCTGCGGCAAGGTGGGCGATCTGGAACCACGCACGGGCAATAGTATGCCACCGCAAGCTTATGGCCAGACCATCGACCAAACCGCCAAAATTCTAACGACTCCATCAGTTCAAGCACGGCCAGGCCGCACCGACGAGCTGCTGAAACGGTCCGACCGGCGCGAAGATGATCCGTTCGACATTCCGCCGGGGCAAGAACCCAAACCGTTTGACCCCGAACAGAACGCTTCGTCCGAAAAAACGCCTTCCAAATAAGTATCTTATCCTATGAACTATTTTGACCTTAAAAATGGCGTGTTGCACGCCGAAGATGTCCCCCTGCCCGATATTGCGGCGGCGGTGGGCACACCTGTCTATATCTATTCGCGCGCAACGCTGGAGCGGCACGCGCAAGTGTTCCGCGCTGGCTTGTCCGGCCTTGATAACCCGCATTTGGCCTTTGCCGTAAAATCCAACCCGAATTTGGCCGTGCTCAAGGTGCTCGCGCGTCAGGGCTATGGCGCAGATGTTGTGTCGGGCGGCGAAATGGACCGCGCATTGGCCGCTGGCATGGCGCCAGAAGACATTGTGTTTTCGGGCGTTGGCAAGACAGCCGAAGAAATCGTCCGCGCGTTGAAGGCGGGTATTGGGCAATTCAATATCGAGTCCGAAGAAGAAGGCCGCGAGCTTGCGACGCTTGCGGACGCGTTGAACTATCAGGCGAATGCCGTGCTGCGCATCAATCCCGATGTTGACGCCGGCACACATGGCAAGATTTCAACGGGGAAAGCCGACAATAAATTTGGCGTGAGCATTCACCGCGCGACGGAAATTTATGGCCGCTTAAACGCTTTGCCCGGTCTGAATATGCGCGGCGTGGCGCTGCATATCGGCAGCCAGTTGACCAGCCTTGAGCCGTTGGAGACAGCGTTTATAAAAGTCGGTGCGCTGGTGCAGGATTTGCGCGATCAGGGCCACAAAATCACCCACGTTGACTTGGGCGGCGGCCTTGGCGTGCGCTATCGCGACGGTGACAATCCCCCTGAACCCGCCGAATATGGCGCGATGATTGCGCGCGTGACCAAGGACTGGGGCGTGCGTTTGATGTTCGAACCCGGCCGTGTCATCGCCGGAAACGCCGGCGTCCTGCTGACGCGCGTTATTCGCGTAAAGCCCGGATCCGGCAATGCCCCCTTTGCCATTGTCGATGCCGCGATGAATGACTTGGCCCGACCCGCATTGTATGACGCATGGCATGATTTTGATGCGGTCGAACCCAATGGCCGCAAAATGACCGCCAACATTGTCGGCCCCGTATGTGAAACCGGCGATACCTTTGCCATGGGCCGCGAAATCGATGTTGTGGAGGCCAATGACCTTGGCGTATTCCGCACAGCTGGCGCGTATGGCGCTACGATGGCAAGCACCTATAACAGCCGTGGCCTCGTCCCCGAAGTGCTCGTCGACGGCGATAAATTCGCGGTGGTGGCGGAACGTATTTCGCCCGAGACCATTCTCGCTGCCGAGCATGTGCCCGACTGGCTGAAATAAGGATAAAGCTTTGGACCAGCTC
The DNA here is from genome assembly GCA_044353705.1 of Sphingorhabdus sp. Taxonomy (GTDB): domain Bacteria; phylum Pseudomonadota; class Alphaproteobacteria; order Sphingomonadales; family Sphingomonadaceae; genus Sphingorhabdus_B. The sequence continues at coordinate 4,317 of JBILBJ010000045.1, forward strand.
CCCATTTTCGTAAATCTGAAGGGCCGAAATGTCATTTTGGTCGGTGAAGGCGAAATGGCGGATGCGAAACGGCGGCTGATTGAACGCGCAGGCGGCATCTGCGTCGACGCCGCTGATCGCGCGGCACGGATTGCCTTCGTCGCCATCGCCGAAGAAGGCGAAGCCCGCATCGCTGCTGACGCATTGAAGGCCCGCGGTTTGCTGGTCAACGTTGTCGACCGCCCCGAAATTTGTGATTTTACGACGCCGGCGATTGTCGACCGGACCCCCGTGTTGATTGCAGTCGGCACCGGCGGCGCGTCGGCGGGCATGGCCAAGGCCATTCGCCAGCGTATCGAAACATTGCTGCCTGAAACATTGGGCCCGCTGGCCGAAGCTATTTCCGGCGCGCGCAGCAAAATCCGTGCGCGTTGGTCCGAAGGGGCGCAGCGTCGGCGTGCATTGGATCAGGGTTTCGCCGCCGGTGGCATGCTTGACCCGTTCGGCACGCATGACGACGCGACGGTCGACAATTGGATCAAGCAGGCCGAAAATCCCAAGGGCGACCGGTTGATTGAGATTGCACTGCTCTCCGGCGATCCCGATGACCTTACGTTACTTACTGCGCGGCTGCTTGGTGAAGCGGACAATGTGTTTCATGATCCCGGTGTGCCAGCGGCCATCCTCAATCGCGCGCGCGCCGATGCGGTTCGGCACGCAAGTGCGCCACCGGCGCCACCGCCCGAAGGCCTGTCCTTGTTCCTGCGGTTGCCGTTGGCGCAAGGATAGGGCATGACGACAGCGTAAATAGTCGCAAGGTCTTCATTGTGTCCGCTTTCCCCTCTAAAATTTGCTTTTACGGCTGTGGTAATATGGGGGGAGCCATGCTGCGCGGCTGGCTTGCTGCCGATGTCGCACCCGCCACCTTCCACATCATCGATCCGGTTGCAGAAAACTTGCCAGATGGCGTCCATCTCGATCGGTCGTCCGCTGCATTGGACACGCGCTTTGATATCGTCATATTGGGCATCAAGCCGCAGCTTTTGACCGAACTAGCGCCAGAAATAGCCCGAATCCTGAACCCCGGGGCGACATTGATATCCATCCTCGCCGGGACCACGACCGATACGCTTTCGGGGTATTTTCCGGATGCGCGCGTCATCCGGTTGATGCCCAATTTGGCCGCAGCGATTGGCAAGTCCCCGCTGGGTGTTTTTGCGCCGCATGACGACGCGCAGCAACGGGCAGAGATGGCATCCTTATTGGCTCCGCTGGGTGCGGTCATCTGGATCGACGAAGAAGTGCATATGGACGCGGTAACGGCGCTTGCCGGGTCTGGGCCAGCGTTCGTCTATCGCTTTATTGATGCACTGAGCCAAGGTGGTGAAGCCGCCGGATTGCCGCGTGCTATTGCCGCACAATTGGCGCTGGCGATGACCGAGGGCGCAGCGATATTGGCCGCGACCTCATCGGAAACGCCAACTGATCTGGCGCGACGCGTGACCAGTCCGGGCGGCACCACAGCCGCCGGACTCGCGGTGCTCGATTCAGGTTCGGCGTTGAACATATTGATGACCGATACATTGCGCGCCGCACGTGACCGGGGCGCGGAGCTTGCCAAGGGGGACGCGACGTGACGTTTAAAATTGCACTCATCTTAAGCTGCGTCACTTTTGCATCGTCGGTGTCCGCAACGGTTGCAACGCCGCCGTCAACCGAACGGGCCGCCGCCAATCTTGCCAAGGCTGGCCCCATCGAAAGCTTGGACCTGTCGCAATTGGCCGACGGCATTGATGATGGCGCGTTGAACAGCGAAGCGATTACGGCAGCCTATCTGGCGCGGATTGCAGCGGTGGATGACAGCGGGCCCATGTTGAATGCGGTCATCGCCACCTTCCCCGATGCGATGGATCAGGCGCGCGCCATGGATGCGGAACTGCGGGCAGGCACATATCGCGGGCCAATGCATGGTATTCCGGTGTTGGTGAAGGACAATGTCGAAGTGGCCGGACCAATCGCGACGACCGCGGGATCATTGGCCTTGGCCGGCAATATAACCAATCGTGATGCGCCGTTGATTGCGCGGCTGCGTACGGCGGGCGCGGTCATTCTTGGAAAAACCAATTTGAGCGAATGGGCCAATATCCGGTCGGATAACTCCACAAGCGGATGGAGCGCTGTCGGCGGCCTCACCAAAAATCCGCACGCGCTGGACCGCAACAGCTGCGGCTCGTCGAGCGGCAGTGGTTCGGCAACGGCTGCGGGCCTTTCGGCGGGCAGCATTGGTACCGAGACCGATGGGTCGATCACCTGCCCCGCTAGCGTCAACGGCGTGGTCGGGTTCAAACCCACCGTCGGCCTTGTCTCGCGCCGCTATATCGTGCCGATCAGCCACAGTCAGGACACGGCGGGCCCCATGACGCGTTCGGTCCGTGATGCCGCCATCATGCTCACGGCAATGGCTGGCTCCGACCCTCAGGACGCTGCAACCGCCAATGCCGACACATGGCGCGGCGATTACAGCAAGGACCTTTCTGTCGATGGGCTAAAGGGCATGCGCATTGGCGTCCTGCGTGCCCCCAATGTCGACGCCGCATTATTTGATGCGGCCCTTGCCACATTGAAGGCTGGCGGCGCGGACGTCGTCATGCTGGATGGCAGCAAGATCGACCGCCAGAAAATCGGCCAAGGCGAATTCAAGGTTTTGCTGGCAGAGTTAAAGGCAGACCTGGCGACCTATTTGCAGGCCCTGCCCGAAGGCCTCGTCCCGCATAAAAGGCTGGCCGATGTCATTGCGTTCAACAAGGCCAATGCCAGCGCGGAATTGCAGCACTTCGGGCAGGACATATTTGAAACCGCCGATACAGAAGCCGGGCTAGACGATCCTGCCTATCTGCAAGCGCTGGCAACGTCGCGCGGTCTTGCCTCGGGCGCGCTCAATCAGTTTTTTGCCCATGACAAAGTTGATGTCATCATCGCCCAGACCAATGGTCCGGCGTGGCTGTCTACGCTTGGTAAAGGCGACGCCTTTACGGGACCAAGCGCAAGCCAATTGCCAGCCGTTGCCGGCTTTCCGCATTTGACCGTGCCGATGGGTCTGTCTGCTGGCTTGCCCGTTGGGTTAAGCTTCATTGGGCCAAAGTGGCATGACCATGCTGTGTTAAAGGCGGGATATGCCTATGAACAGCTTTCAAAAGCACGTGTGACGCCGCAATTGCGGACAACTTTAGAGAGTAAATGATGGTTTCTCGCGGACACGATCTGGGCACTATGTTGCCCGCCGGCGCTGGCTTCGACCCCGCAATGGCCAACAAGCTGATGGGCAGATTTGGCCATGGCGGGTTCCTGAACATGCAATATGTCGGTCATGGTACCGACTGGGTCGAACTCTCCATCGACTGGCGCGAGGACCTTGTTGCAGATCCGAATACGGGTATCCTTGCGTCGGCGGTCATCATCAGTCTGATGGACAACGCCACCAGCATGTCCATTTGGACCAAGCTCGGCGAATTCAGGCCGCAAGCGACGATGGACCTGCGGATCGACTATTTACGTCCGTCGCCTTCAGGCCAACGGGTATATGGCCGTGGCATTTGCTATCATTTGACCAACAGCATCGGCTTTGTTCGCGGCTTTGCCCATAATGGCAATCCAGACGAACCATTGGCGCATGCAAGCGGCACGTTCATTCGTACCGGAGACCGGATATCATGACCGACACCACATATCCCCTTCCGCCTTATGCCCAAGCGTTGGATATGACGGTCGTTGACGAAATCGACGGTGCGCCGGTGATCAGCATGCCCTTTGCCGACCGCGTGCAGGGCCGTCCCGGGTATCTGCATGGTGGCGCGATTTCCGGATTGCTCGAAATCGCGGCCATCGCCGCCGTGCACCGTGCGTTACAGGCCAAGGGGAGCGATTCCGCGATCAAACAAGTCAATGTCACGGTCGACTTCATGCGCGGCGGGCTAAGCCAGATGACCTATGCTATGGGCGAGGTCACCCGCCTTGGCCGCACGATGGCCAATGTCGAAGCCCGCGCGTGGCAGGATGATCGGGATAAGCCCATCGCCATGGGCCATATGCACTATCTGATTAAGGCCAAGCGCGAAGACGCGGCCTGACGTTATGCTTCGCCGTGCGTATCGATGAGCGCGCTGGCGATGGCGTCTTCGGGTGATTTGTCACCCCAGATGATGAACTGGAACACCGGATAGAAGCGTTCGCATTCGTCAATCGCGACGTCGATGATGGTTTGTGCCTGATCCACACCCAACAACCCGTTGGACGCCATCAAACTTCCATGACGGAACAACAATATGCCGTTCGCAGACCACATGTCGAAATGGCCAAGCCACAATTGTTCATTGATAAGGCCCAGCGCGGTGTACACGCTCGCGCGCTTGTCCGCTGGTACCGTGATGTCAGGCAGGATGATAAGCTGCAGCGCATTGTCATCTTCACGCCAGATCGCCCTGATCTGATAGCTGGCCCAGCTGCCCTTATACTCGGCGGTAATCTCGTCCTCGCCCTCAAGCTCGAACGACCAGCCACGCGCTTCGAACAATGCGGCGAGCATGTCTACGGGCGCGGATTCGTCCCGTTCGAATTGCTCATATTGTTCGTCTGCGTCGTGCATGAAATTGCGCCTGTTATGATGCCCGCGAGTCTGCCTCTTGACTGACTCGCGCGCAAGCGACTTGCGACGCTGCGCAACACAAGCTTGTGGGCCGACTGTGGAAAAGTTCAAATCGGACGGATTATGAACTTATTTGGAAGGCTTGGCCTTTGCTGGCGCAGCGCCACCTTTTGCTTGAAGCGCGGCTTCCAACGCAGCCACCCGCTTACCAAGGGCATCGGCTTCGGCGCGGGCATTTGCCGCGAGTGTCTTTACAGCGTCAAATTCTTCACGCGACACGAGGTCCAGACCGCCAGCCCATTCGCGGGCGCGTTCACGCATGCTCGCTTCGGCTTCGCGGCCCATGCCAGCAACGGTTCCGGCAACGCCGTTCAGTACCTTGGCCAAATCATCAAAAATGCGCTTTTCGCTTTGCATGTCATTCACTCCATTGCGGTCGGGAGATTAACCGCCATTGCCTATCTGGGAACTCGTAGCGGGCACGTAAAGGCTTTCTGCATCAGGATTCAACTGATCGATCTGAAAATTCAGTATCGATGCAAAGCTAATCCACACCAAATAAGGCACCATCAACCATGCCGAAGCCTTGCGAACGCGCGCAAATGCGAAGGTTGTAGCAATCGCGACACCCAGCATCACAAGAATGATGAAAAACGCGGCCGTCACTTCATGCTGGCCAAAAAATATCGGCGACCAGCTGAGGTTGATCACAAATTGCAACAGAAATAGGCCAATCGCCACAGTGCGGATCCGCGCGCCACGCGCGGCGAGCACCATCGAAAGGGCAAGCCCCATCATCACATATAATGTTGGCCAAACCACACCGAACACCCAGCCCGGTGGCTGAATGGCGGGTTTAATCAAGGCTTGATACCATGCGTTCTGCGCTGTTGACCCTGACATGGTGCCGGAGAGAAACCCAAGAAACATCGTGAGCGGAATGATAATCAACGCCCAGCGCAATAACGACATGCGAGGCTGCGATGCGGATGCGATCTGGTTCATACCAAGGCTCCTGCCTGTTCAGCGAGTCGGGAGAAACGCCATCATTCGACACATTAGCACTCAGCCACAATAGAACAAGGCCGCCCACCCCAAGGGGCAGACGGCCATGTGTCTCAATTCAGGGCGCGGAGACCGGCCCCGATTGTAATTTACTTACGTGTGCCCGAAAGGCCCATCGAACCAAAGGCACCTGCCTTTACTTCACCGGTGATAGCATCGCCCGAAACGGTTGCGGTTGCATCCAGATGCATTGGCATTGGAACAGTGATGTCCATGCCCCAGCTCAACGTATCGCCATCGACGGTGCCATTGGCAATATCCATTGCACCAAGGCCACCCGACATGCTGCCCGAAAAGCTGCCGCCGTCGCTATTGACGGTCAAAACGGCCTTTTGGTCACCCATTGGGCTTTTGATTGTTACGTCCCATTGGCCATCAACTGCTGCCATATTCTTGCTCCTTACTTGGTTGTTTTACTTGCAGTGGTGTTAGCAGCTTCGCTTACCATTTCAATTGGCAATCCAAGCGCTTCAAGCTGTGGCTTCACCTTGGCGGCATCGCCCACGACCAGCCACGTAATTTTCGACGGATCAACCTTGGCGCGCATCGCGTCGTTCAATGCCTTGGCAGTCAGGGCGTTATATTTGCCCGCCAATGTTTCGGCATAATCGAACGAACGCTTGTTCAAACGATCGGACTGCATCTGCGCCAGAACCGCGGACGACTGTTCATAGCTGCCCGGCAGTTCAAGGACATTGCCCTTGATGGTCTTTTCCAGCTCTTCCGCAGTAACCGGCTTTGCACCGTTAAAGTCGTTTAACTGGTCAATCAAAACCTTGACCGATGGCCCAGTCTGGTTGGTTTGGACAGGCGCAAACATGTAAAATGGCACGCGATCTTCCGCGCCATTCACTTGGCTACGCACCCCGTAAGACCAACCCTTGGTTTCGCGCAGGTCCATATTGATGCGCGACAGGAAGTCACCGCCAAAAACCTCGTTCGCTGCGCGCAGGGTCAGCAAA
>JBILBJ010000215.1:0-3258 GCA_044353705.1 Sphingorhabdus sp.
ATTCTCGACGACAGCGCCGCGCGCGCGGTGATTGTCTCGACGGCAAAGCTTGCCAAAACCCTGATGCCGGCGGCGTTGCGGTCGTCGCAAGCGGAATTCATCATCGCTATGGAACCGCAGCCAGCGGTGCAGCATGGCCAGTTGTCGATGCACCAATGGTCCGACATGGTTCAGGGCAATGACGCCGATGTACGGGCTGCTGAGGCGGCCATGGCGGCAGTGACGCGTGACGATTTGGCGTGCATCATCTATACCAGCGGTACCGGCGGTGCGCCGCGTGGTGTGATGCAGCATCATGGCGCGATATTGCACAATGTCGATGGCGCCGCTGAGGTGTTGCGCGAGGATTTTGGGCTCGACGAAGAAGAAGTGTTCCTGTCATTTTTGCCGCTGTCGCATGCGTATGAACATAGCGGCGGGCAATTCCTGCCCATCAGCGTTGGCGCGCAAATCTATTATGCAGAAGGGCTGGAAAAGCTCGCGTCCAATATCGAGGAAACACGGCCAACCGTGATGGTGGTCGTTCCCCGATTATTTGAAGTTCTGCGCCAAAGAATGATCAAGGCCGTCGAAAAGCAGGGTAAGTTTCCAAATTACCTGCTCAATAAAGCCCTGACCATTGGCGAGCGCGACTATTCGGGACGCAAGCGGCTTTCCGATGCGCCGATGCGGTTGATTTTATCGCGGACCATTAAACCCAAAATCCAGGGACGCTTTGGTGGCCGGATGAAGGCGATGGTATCGGGCGGTGCGCCGCTCAACCCCGACATTGGCGTGTTTTTCCAATCCTTGGGCATCACCTTGCTGCAAGGTTACGGGCAGACCGAGTCTGGCCCCGTCATCAGCTGCAACCGGCCGCAAGCGGGCATCAAGATGGATACCGTTGGCCCGCCGCTGAAGAATACTGAGGTCAAGATTGCCGAAGATGGCGAAATCCTTGTGCGCGGTCCCTTGGTGATGAAGGGCTATTGGCGGAACAAGGCGGAGACCGACCGGGTCATAAAGGACGGTTGGCTGCACACGGGCGACATCGGCCACATCGATGATTGCGGACGTATCGCCATTACCGATCGCAAAAAGGACCTGATCGTCAACGACAAGGGCGATAACATCGCGCCGCAAAAGATTGAGGGCATGCTCACACTTCAGCCCGAAATTTTGCAGGCGATGGTTTCAGGTGACAAGCGGCCGTACATCGTTGGCCTCATCGTTCCGGATCCCGAATGGGCGTTGGAATGGGCGCGTGCGCAAGACATGAAATATGATTTCAATGACTTGCAGGCAAATCCGCAGTTTCGTGCTGCGGTTCGTGCCGCGGTTGACCGGGTTAACGCCGATGTGTCGGTCACCGAAAAGGTCCGCCAGTTCGAATTTGCTGATGAGCCTTTCTCAATAGAAAATGGCGAAATGACGCCGAGCATGAAAATTCGGCGCCATGTCATCCGCGAACGTTACGCCGCGCGCGTCAATGGCCTTTACAAGGACTGACGCGTCGCGACCTTTTGTCGGTTTGCTTATTTAGCGTCCAGCCACGCACTGACCTCGGAGCGGATCCGGGGTTGGGTTTTTAGACGCGTTTTGATGGAACGGATTTTCATATGACTGCCCCCCGGTGGGGGCTACGCTTTTTGGGCCCAGATAAGAAATTCGACGTTGCCTTGCGGCCCTGTAATCGGGCTGGTGGTCAAACCGCGCACCGTCCAGTTTTTTTCGACCAAATACTGCTGCACCTCGTTGCAAACGCGCTCATGGACTTCGGGGTCCCGCACGACGCCACCTTTGCCCACTTCTTCGCGGCCCGCCTCAAATTGTGGTTTGATAAGTGCGATCAATTGCGCACCGCTTTTGGCAAAGGTCAAAGGCCGATCTAGCACCTTGGCGAGACCGATGAAGCTCGCGTCACAAACGATAAGGTCAACGGGTTCAGTAATATGCATGTCGGTCAATATGCGCGCGCTTGTCTGTTCATGAACCACCACGCGGGGGTCTTGCCGCAGTTTCCAAGCAAGCTGGTTCGTGCCGCTATCGACGGCGAAAACGCGCGTTGCCCCGTGCGTTAGCATCACGTCGGTAAAGCCGCCCGTTGATGAACCCACATCAATGGCCACCATGCCGGCGACATCGATAGCAAATTCATTAAGGGCATAGGCAAGTTTAATGCCGCCGCGCGAGACCCAAGGGTGGTCGCTGCCCTTCACACTGATTTCGGTATCTTCGGCGATTTGCTGCCCTGGCTTTAGTGCCTTGGCATCTCCGATAAAGACATGGCCCGCCATGACCAATGCCTGCGCGCGCGTCTTGCTTTCGGCAAGGCCGCGATCAACGATCAATTGGTCTAGTCGAGTTTTTTTGGTCGCCATGTCGCAACGCGCTAGCGGAGCAGATACGATTTGGCCATAAGACAAAGTCATGCAAACCCGTAACCTGACCCTCGTCGCAATGTTGCTGCTCGCATCCTGCGTTGCGCCGCCACCACCGCCAGCACCAAGGGCCGCACCCGCGCCGCCACCAGTGGTCGCCACACCTGCGCCAACGCCGCCGCTGTCGGCAGATTGGAATGACTGGCCGTTTGCCTTAGGCGATTGGGTCTATCGGCGCGATGATCGCGGATCGATTGCTTTATTTGGACCGACTGGCCAAAATGCCGTCGTCAGCCTGCGCTGCGACCTGCAAAATCGGCGCATATATGTGTCGCGTGAAGCGACTGCAGCGGGGCAACGCACGGTCATACGGACATCTTCGTCCATGAAGGAATTTGCTGCAAAGCCGAACGGCGGAACGCCCGCCTATCTCGCAGCCGAAATCATGCCGATGGACGCGATATTGGATGCGATGGCGTTTAGCCGCGGGCGGATATTATTGGAAACCGACGGACATCCGCCCATCATTTTGCCCGCATGGGCAGAGATTGCACGCATTGTCGAAGATTGCCGCAAATAGCCATTTGACCACATCAAATATCGCGGCGCGGAACCCCAATATTTGCCCGAAAAAAAATTTAATACAAGGCTTGTTTAAGTCACCCGTTTGATTCAACTTCGGTCCTGCGGAGGGCAGATATATGTTTGAAGCAAGCAATTTCCATTCAACGAAAGGAGGTGATCCGATGTCTCATGGTTCAGTTAAGAGGTCGGGGAATTCCGTTCGGGAGATCGGCCGCCGATGATATCGGCGATGCCGGTCACGGCATGAAAGCAACTTCCGGCAGCGGCATATCCGACCGCTGACCCATGTTTAAGGGCCGTTGGATCATTCCGG
>JBILBJ010000046.1:0-10945 GCA_044353705.1 Sphingorhabdus sp.
CGCCGTCTTCAACTTCGCGTCCATATCCGCGAGCAGATGGAGCATATAACGCTCCAGCTCGGGCATATCGGCGACCGCGACCTTTTCCGCGTCCGAAAACCCGTCGAGCGCGCCGAGCAGATAACGGAAGGTGTTGCGCAATTTGCGATATTGGTCGGAAACGCCCTGCAGGATTTCCTTGCCGATCCGGTGGTCTTCGGTGAAGTCCACGGTCAACGCCCACAGCCGCAAAATATCCGCGCCGCTGTCGCGCATCAGGTCGAGCGGGTTGATCGTATTGCCCAGCGACTTGGACATTTTCATACCCTTTTGATCCATCGTAAAGCCGTGGGTAAGCACGGCGTTATAAGGCGCGCGGCCCCGCGTGCCGCAGCTTTGCAGCAGGCTTGACTGGAACCAGCCGCGATGTTGATCGCTGCCTTCGAGATAGAGGTCCGCTGGCCATTGCAGGTCGGGCCAACGTCCGCTTTCAAGGACGAAAGCATGCGTGCAGCCTGAATCGAACCAGACGTCGAGAATGTCGGTGACGCGCTCATAATCGGCAAGCGCATAGTCGCTACCTAGATATGCCTGTGCGCGTTCGTCGCTCCAGCCATCGACACCATTTTCGCGAATGCCCGCGATGATACGTGCGTTCACGGCGGCATCGCAGAGATATTGGCCGGACTTGCGATCCACAAACAGCGTAATCGGCACGCCCCATGCACGCTGACGGGACAGCACCCAATCGGGGCGGCCTTCGACCATCGCGGTGATGCGGTTTTGGCCCTTTTCCGGAACCCAGCGGGTTTCCGAAATCGCGGTCATTGCCTTTTCGCGCAATGTACCATCGGTCGTCGCTTTATCCATCGGCACGAACCATTGCGGGGTGCAGCGATAGATGACTTTCGCCTTTGACCGCCAGCTGTGCGGATAGCTGTGCTTATAATCCGCCGACGCCGCGAGCAACCCGCCAGCCGCGTGCATCGCGGTGCAGATGGGGCCATCAGGCGCGTTGAACTTGGGGTTGATGACGCTGCCCTCGCCGCCGAGCCAGAGCCAATCGGCGCGGTATTTGCCATCGCCTTCGACAGCAAAAACAGGCTCGATGCCATTGGCCTTGCACAGGTCAAAGTCATCCTCGCCATGGTCGGGCGCCATATGGACCAGCCCGGTACCGCTGTCCGTGGTGACAAAATCGCCCGCGAGCATGGGGCGTGGCTTGGCAAAAAAGCCGCCGAGTTCGTGCATCGGGTGGCGGACGGTGGTTCCGGCGAGGTCGGAGCCACTGAATTTCTTGACGACAGCGATGTCGGTGAACTTCGAGGGATGGGTGTTTAGGCGGCCTGAGAATTGCATGCCAAGAACAGCAGCGACCACAAAACGGCCAGTGACGGTCCATTCAGCGCCTTCGAAATCTATCTGCCCCGGCACCCTGTCGGTCTCCGCGACCTCGATCAGAACATAATCAACATCCGGCCCATAAGCGATCGCCTGATTGACCGGAATCGTCCAAGGCGTCGTGGTCCAGATGACCGCGTGCGCGCCGACCAGTTCCGCAATCGGGCTTTCAATAATCTCAAACGCCACATCAATCTGCGTCGAAACGATGTCCTCATATTCGACTTCAGCTTCGGCCAAGGCGGTCTTTTCCACCGGCGACCACATGACGGGCTTTGCACCGCGATACAGCTGGCCGCTTTCGGCGAACTTCAACAGTTCCGAAACAATGGTCGCTTCGGCCTGAAAATCCATCGTCAGATAGGGATTATCCCAATCGGCATTGATACCCAGCCGCTTCAATTGTTCGCGCTGCGTGTCGACCCAATGTTGCGCATAGGCGCGGCATTCGGCGCGGAACTCGACGGCGGGAACTTCGTCCTTGTTGAGCTTTTTCTTGCGATATTGCTCTTCGACCTTCCACTCGATGGGCAGGCCGTGGCAATCCCAACCGGGCACATAAGGCGCATCTTTGCCCAACAATGTCTGTGTGCGGACGACCATGTCCTTCAGGATATGGTTCAGCGCGTGGCCGATATGCATGTCGCCATTGGCGTAAGGCGGGCCGTCATGCAGAATGAACTTCTCACGCCCACGACGGCGATTGCGCAGCTCCGCATAAAAATCCTGCGCCTGCCAACGCGCCAGGATGCCCGGCTCCTTCTGCGGAAGGCCGGCCTTCATAGGGAAATCTGTTTTCGGCAGGAAAACGGTGTCGCGATAGTCGATAGGATCAGTCATGTTAGAAGCGCCCTTAGCGCAAGAAATTGTATTTCGTCACCCTGAACTTTCTTAGGCATCACCAAAGTTGGAATGGTTCACGCAGAGGCGCAGAGAACGCCGAGGTGGAGAAATAAACCATCGCCGTCACCCTGAACTTGTTTCAGGGTCTTAATTCCGGACAACCTAAAGAAGTAAGATGCTGAAACAAGTTCAGCATCACAAATAGAGGCTTTCATCCACTCCACCCACTACGCCCCCAATATCCGGCGGGCTTCGTCGCAATCCTGCGCCATTTGCGCCATCAGTGCGTCCAGACTGTCAAACTTCGCCTCTTCGCGGATGAAGGCGTGGAATTCGATTTCGATATTCTGCCCATAGAGGTCTTCGGCAAAGTCGAAGAAATGCGGCTCAAGCAATTCCTTGGGCGGATCGAACGTGGGGCGAATACCAAGGTTCGCGGCACCATTCAGCACGCGGCCATCGGGCAACCGCCCCTTCACCGCATAAATGCCGTACCGCGGGCGCAAATAATGGCCCATGTCGATATTGGCGGTCGGGAACCCCAATAGCCGCCCGTTTTTATCGCCATGCTGCACGATGCCCTCGACCGTAAATGGCCGGGTGAGCAAAGCGGTTGCCGTGGCGCAGTCGCCATCCTTGAGCGCAGTGCGGATACGGCTCGACGATATCACGCCGCCATCGTCCACCACTGGCCCCATGGCCGTCGACGTCAGGCCATGCGCGCCGCCCAAGTCGCGCATCACGTCAATATTGCCGCCGCGTTTATGCCCAAACGTAAAGTCTTCGCCCGTGACCACGGCCGAAATGCCCAGACGTTCCATCAGCAATGTGACGATGAAATCTTCCGCACTGGTCGCGGCCAGCTCTGCATCGAAATCAAACACGAGCATTGCGTCGGCACCGGCTTCTTCAAAAAAGCGCTGGCGCTGATCGAGCGTCGTCAGCCGAAACCACGGCGATTCCGGCGCAAAAAAGCGCACGGGGTGCGGATCAAATGTCGCGATAATCGCCGGCTTACCTGCCGCCTTTGCCTGTTTTATCGCTTCGCCAGCAACGGCCTGATGCCCCAAATGAAAGCCATCAAAATTGCCCAAGGCAACAACACCGCCGCGCAATGCGTCAGGCGTTCGGTCTTTGGCAGAAAGGCGTGGAATGGTCATTGCGCGGCGGCAGCCTTTTCCATCGGGACCAAGCCAGCACGGATGACGCGCAATGCGTTTTCACCCATGACGGCGCGAATTTCGTCTGGCGTGAAACCTTCGTCCATCAACGCTTGTGTGACTTGCGCGAGTTGCGAGGTATCGAAGCGCACCGTGGTCGCGCCATCATAGTCCGATCCCAACGCGACATGTTGAATGCCCACGAGATCGCGCACATGTTTCATCGCCTTGGCCGCAGCACGCGGATCGGTCGAGCATATGGCCCCCTCCCAATAGCCGATGCCAATGATGCCACCGGTTTTGGCTACGCCGCGCACTTCGTCATCGGTCAGGTTGCGGTTAACCTTGCACGTCGCCTGCACGCCGCCATGGCTGGAGACCACGGGACGCTTGGCCATGGCCAAAACCTCGGCAACGCCGGCATGGCTGAGATGCGCGATGTCGACGATCATCCCCTTCGCCTCCATCCGGCGCAATATGTCGCGACCGAACGGCGTCAGTCCGCCTTTTTTCAGGCCATGCATCGACCCGCCCAATTCATTGTCAAAGAAATGCGTGAACCCCGCCATGCGGAACCCGGCGTCGTAAAACCGGTCGAGATTCTCGATTTTGCCTTCAAGATTATGGAGACCTTCAATGGTCAGCATCGCGCCGACGGTGCTCCGGTCCTTTTGCCGCGCGGCAAGCAGGGCATCGAGCTGCTGCGCCTTGTCCACGGCTTGCAATTTTCCGTCTGATCCCGTGACCGCATTGTCGCGCTTCGACGCGTGATATAGCGACCGCTCAACCAATGATCGCCATGTTTTCACCGGCTGCAACTGCGCAAAGGTCAGCAACGTGATATTGTCGGTGTCGGCACCATTGCCATCATAATTCTGGCCTTTGGGTGTTTTGGTGACCGACGAGAAAAGCTGAAGCGCGACATTGCCCTCTTGCAAGCGCGGCAAATCCATATGGCCGCGATCCGCCCGGTCGCCCAAGTCGCGGTTCCACATCAACGTGTCGCTGTGCAGGTCGACGATGTTCAATGTCTTGTGCAACACCTTGGCCTCATCGCTGACCTTGATCAGCGGCTGGCCGTCCACCGCGTTCATCGAATCTTCGACATAGCCGGGCAAAAATCCGAAAAAGCCAATCGCAGCCGCGCCAATCAGCGTCAGTGGAATCCAGAATTTCTTACGCATTATTTCCCCCAATATGTCGCGTGCTTAGCTCTTTGCCCGCCGCACAAGCGTTACAAAGTCGAACGCTGGTGCGCCGTTCAACGCAGCATGGCTTTCACGGGACAGTTCGTCCCACTCCGCCACATCAAAATCCGGAACCGACGTGTCGCCTTCGGGCTGCGCCGCAATCTCCGTCAATTCAATGCGGTCCGCGAGCGGCAGAAACAGATTATAGATTTCCGCGCCGCCAATAACGCACACATGTGGGCCGTTGGCGAGCTTCAGCGCGTCGGCCACCGAATGTGCGATTTCGGCGCCGTCTTCTTCCCACGCGGTATCGCGCGTCAAAACAATGTGGCGTCGGCCATCCAGCAGGCCGGGCAGGCTGTCAAAGGTCTTGCGCCCCATAATCATGGCCCGGCCTTTGGTTATCTGTTTGAAATGACGCAGGTCCGCGGGGATATGCCACGGCATGCCGCCATCTTTCCCGATGACTCCATTGGCGGCGCGGGCGAGGACAAGGATAATTTCGGGATGAATCATAACCCCGCTTTGCCTTGAAAAACTTAGCGATACAAGCGGGTGACGTGGCCTATTTTTCGGCCAGGGCGCGCCTCCGCCTTTCCATAGAGATGCAGATGCGCCGCGGGGTCGGCCAAAATCTGTTCAAACGCATCGCCATCATCCCCAATCAGGTTCTGCATTTCGACACGGGCCGCCACCGTTTCGGTGCTGCCCAGCGGCAGTCCGCAAATCGCGCGGATGTGGTTTTCAAACTGGCTGGTGGCCGCGCCTTCAATCGTCCAGTGGCCGCTATTGTGCACGCGGGGCGCGATTTCATTGAACAAGGGACCGGCGCTGCTGGCAAAAAATTCGGCGGTAAATACGCCGACATAATCAAGCTTGGTTGCAACCGCCGCCGCCATATCGCGCGCCGCCTGTTGCTGGCTTTCCACGAGCGCGCCAGCGGGCAGCGTCGACGTTGCCAAGATGCCCCCGACATGCACATTGTGCGAACTGTCCCAAAAGCGGATCTCGCCATCTTGGCCGCGCACCAATATCACCGAAAATTCGGCATCGAACTGCACCATGGCTTCCGCGATCAGCGGCTGCGCACCCGTCTGCGCCCATGCATCGGCCAGATCGTCCTGCGACGTGACGCGAAGCTGCCCCTTGCCGTCATATCCCATGCGGATCGTCTTCAAGATGCACGGGATACCCACCGCATCAACCGCCGCCTGCACGTCGTCTTGCACATTTGCGATGGCGAAGTTCGCTGTCTGTCCACCAAGGCTGCGCACAAAGCGCTTTTCGGCATCGCGATCCTGCGCAACTTCCAATGCCTTGGCCGGCGGATAAATGGGGGCAAGCCCGGCAATTGTTTCAAGCGGTGCAACGGGCACATTTTCAAATTCGAAGGTGACGACATCGCACTGCTGCGCAAAATCTTTCAACGCGGCATGGTCGTCATACGCGCCGATGCTGCTTTGCGCGGCGACGTCAAACGCCACATTGTCCCCTGCGGGCGCGTAAATATGGCAGCGATAGCCAAGCTGGGCCGCCGCAACCGCCAGCATCCGGCCCAGCTGGCCGCCACCCAATATTCCAATGGTCGAACCAGGAGGCAACGCAGTCATCGGCTTAGTCTCACTCCGGCGTTTCGGCGACTGACGCGGTCTGGGCCGCGCGCCATGCATCCAGCCGTGACGCGAGCGCTGCATCATTATTGGCGAGCATCGCTGCGGCCAAAAGCGCGGCGTTGGTTGCGCCCGCCTTGCCAATCGCGAGTGTGCCGACGGGAATGCCCGCGGGCATCTGGACGATCGACAATAGGCTGTCCATGCCGTCCAGCGCCTTCGACTGCACCGGCACGCCAAGCACCGGAAGCCGAGTCATCGACGCCGCCATACCGGGCAGATGCGCCGCGCCACCCGCGCCCGCAATAATGCATTGCAGACCCCGATCAGCCGCGCTCTTTGCATAATCATACAGACGTTCAGGCGTACGGTGCGCGGACACCACTTTGCATTCATGGGGAATGTCGAGCGCAGTCAGCGTGGCTGACGCTTCGCGCATCGTTTCCCAGTCCGAACGGCTTCCCATGATGATGCCAATAAGCGGCGCTGAGTCAGTCATGTGTCACTCCCCTGACAACTTTAATGGCATGGCCTTAGCCGCGTGGTGCAAAAGGCGCAATCCAGCAACAATAGGATAATCGCAGGCCCGCGCACGCACGCGGCACGACTTTGTTACCGGGCGGATAGATAGTGATATGCACCGTTCAAATTGTCGTCGAGTTCATAGACAATCGGCTGGCCGGTCGGGATTTCAAGGCCATTGATATCCGCATCCGAAATGCCCGAAATATGCTTCACCAGCGCGCGCAAGCTGTTGCCATGCGCAGAGATCAGAACGGTTTTTCCGGCCTTTAGATCGGGGACAATCGCGCTTTCCCAATATGGCAGAACGCGCAGTATCGTGTCCTTCAGGCTTTCCGACGCAGGAATTTTGATGCCCGCATAACGCGGATCGGACGACAGATCATAAGGCGGTCCCGCCTCCAATGGCGGCGGCGGAATGTCAAAACTGCGGCGCCAAATTTTGACCTGTTCGTCGCCATGCTTGGCCGCTGTCTCTGCCTTATCAAGGCCCGTCAGGCCCCCATAATGCCGCTCGTTCAATTGCCAGTTTTTGGTCACCGGAACCCAAAGCCGTCCCATCGCCTCAAGCGCAAGGTTCAACGTCTTAATCGCGCGTGTCTGCACGCTGGTAAAGGCGGCATCGGGCGCGATGCCCTTGGCCTTCATCAATTCGCCCGCGGCCCATGCTTCGGCTGCGCCTTTTTCGGTCACATCAACATCCCACCAACCGGTGAACCGGTTTTCCAGGTTCCATTGGGATTGTCCGTGGCGAATGAGGATAAGCTTGGGCATGGGAGTTCCTTCGTTGTTTGACCGCGCCCTAACGCAAGTTGGTCAAATCGCCAAGGTCAGGAAACGGCTAAATGGGTCTTCGACATAATCGCCAAAGGGTGGGCAATATTGAAACCCGTGCGCTTCATACAGCGCCAACGCCGGCGCGAAGTCCGCCGAAGAGCCTGTCTCAAGACTCAAGCGACGATACCCCCGGTCGCGCGCTTGCGAAATGATATGTGTCAGCATTTTGGCGCCGACACCTTTGCGCAAATGGTCGGCGTGCGTGCGCATCGATTTGACCTCGCCATGTTCGGACGTCAGCTCTTTCAACGCCCCGCACCCCGCAAGCGCGTTCCCGTCCCAGATCGACCAGAACGTGACATCCGGCGCATTCAGCCCGTCGAAATCAAGAAAATGGCAACTTTCCGGCGGCGAGCTTGCCAGCATTCCGGCAAAATGCGTTTCCAGCAATGAGCGGATTTCGCTGCCGGAAAGATCATCCACGATGATGCGCATAAGGGCTGCTTACACCATCTCCGCCAGCGTCGCGAGGCACTCGCGCGCCAGCAGGCGGCAGCGTTCGGGCGACCAACCCTGATAGGGGTCATTGCCGTGCACCGTATCTTTGTAGGGCATTTCGAGCGTCATCGACACGCATGCATGCGACGGGCCAAAACGCTCGGCGAGTTGGTTTGTCGACATGGTCAAATTGGCTTTGCCAGGGCCCGCCTTGGTGTATCCCAGCTCGGTTTGGAAATCGGGCGTGCGCGCGGCGAGGCGGTTGATGAAGTTGTTGTATCGCGTACCTTGATCATCGGTCCATGACGGAATGCCTTCGAACCCGGCCATGAATGCAGCGGGAATAGCCTCATCCCCATGAACATCTATCGCCCAATGCACGCCAGTTTCATCCATGGCGTTGCGGATTCCCAGAACCTCTGGACTGCGGTCCAAGCTTGGCTCGGCCCATTCGCGGTTCAGGTTTACGCCCGCAAAGTTGGTACGCAAATGTCCCCGGCAACTGCCGTCGGGATTACAATTGGGCACGATATGCAACCGGCACTTTTCCAACAGCACGCGGGTGTGCGGATCGCTCAGGTCGGTGAGCATATCCAACGCACCTTCCATCCAATATTCGGCCTGCGTTTCGCCCGGATGCTGGCGCGCATATAGCCAAACTTGCGTTTCGCCATCGCCCATCGACAGGCAATCAATGGGCTGTCCTTCCAGGCTGTGGCCCAAACACCGATAGCTAACGCCTTCGCATGTTGCGGCGTCGGCGACCAAATCATGGTGACGCTCCATGCTAAAGGGCGCGAAATAGGCGAACCAAACGATGTCGCTGGCGGGCGTGTAGCGAATGGTCACGGTGCCGCCGTCTGCGGCTTTGTCATAGCTTGTATCGGCGCGGCCCCAAAAGTCGCGGTCTTCCGAAACACAGGCGCGATAATCTGGCCAGCCGCCGGGATAGGCGCTGCCTTCCAAGCCCGTAATGCGCAGTTCCAGTTCCTCACCCGCTGCGCACGCAACGCGGAAGTGGAACCATTGCGCAAACTCCGAATCCTTATCTTTGCGGATGCCAAGGGTTGCGAGGTTGCCATCGATGGCGTGCACTATGATGTTACCGCTGTCGAATGCAGCATTGATATCGGTGATCGGCATTTTTGGTTCGCTCTCGCAATGAAGTTTATGGAACGCGGATAGTCTCGCCAGACACGCCGGGGAAGTCCTTAAACAAGGCTTCGGCCAATTTAGATGCGGCAATAGCGGGCTGCGCGGCAGGCGAGCCTGCTTTGGCAGATTGCACCGCCGTCCCTTCCCATATCACCAGCCGGTCACTGCGCCTGATGATGCGCACCGCCATACTGGTCTGCAATAATGCTGCCGAACCGCCACCCAGATTGATGCCAACGCCCAAGCCAATGCCCGACCCATAGCTGCCGGTTGATCCGCCGACGCCAACGGAAACCGGTGACCGGCGCTCCGGGCGTATCATAGTCGCGCCAAAGCGTATCTCGGCAACAACATCGCTTGTGCCCGCTTGATTGCCATAGCCGACCCGCTGCATTTCACGCGTCACCGCCGCAACATAAGGCGAAGCCGATAAAGATCGGTCCGCCGCCGATTCGCCGGCAACCTCAACCACGAAACTGCCATTGCCATAAGGCACGCCTTCGGATGCGCGGTTAAAGCGCGTAACCTCGACAGGGCCAGTGGGAACGACACAGGCCGACAGCAGTGAAAGCGCGAGAAATGGCAAAATTCGTGGAGTTTTCATCATAGCCCCATCCTTAAGCGCGTCCTATATCATCGCAAGCGATGTATGGGGGCTGAATCGCATAATAGCGCCGAACGCGCTTGACTTTCCGCTGCCCCACCCATAGGAGCGCGCCTTCAATTCAAGCTTTATGCATCAAAAAGACGGGTAAATCCGATGAAAGTCGTTAATTCTCTCAAGTCGCTCAAAGGCCGCCATCGTGACAACCGCGTGATTCGTCGTCGCGGCCGGACCTATGTCATCAACAAGACTCAGCCACGCTTTAAGGCGCGCCAGGGTTAATTGGCCGCTGCCTGCGCAACGCGGGCAGATGGTTTCATCAAAAGACCGCTCCGAATCTGATTCGTGGGCGGTTTTTTTGCGTCTGCACTCTAGGATTGACCCATGAGCAAGATCACCACCGTCGTGTTTGATGTCGGCAAAGTGCTGTTCGAATGGGATTTGCGGCATCTTTTTGCAAAGTTGATCGCCGACAAGGCGGAGCTGGAATATTTCGTCACGCATGTCGTTACGCCCGAATGGCATTTTCAGCATGATGCCGGCCGGCCGTTGGCAGAAATGACCGCGAAACGAACCGCGCTATATCCAAAATATAAAAACGAGATCGACGCCTACCGGACGCGGTTTAACGAGACGATTCCGGGCCCTGTCGCAGGATCGCTGGAAATCGTGCACGAACTGGCCGAGCGCGCCGTCCCGCTTTTTGCCATTACCAATTTTGGCGCGGAGTTTTGGGAGATGTTCCGTCCGACCCAGCCCATATTCGACCATTTCGGAGATATCGTGGTGTCGGGCGTCGAGAAAATGGTCAAGCCAGACCCCGATATCTATGCGCTGGCGCTGCGCCGCTTTGGGCTGAAGCCCGGCGAGGCGATATTCATCGATGACAATCATGACAATGTCGTCAGCGCCCGCGCCAATGGCTTTGCTGCGCATCATTTTACCGATGCAGAAAAGCTGCGCCGCGAATTGGTGGCGCTTGATTTGCTGGTTTAATGTTTTCGCACGAAGCGGCGGGGAGATTAGGACATATTCTCGGCGTCCTTGGCGCCTCGACATCAACCAAAAAACATCAGCGCAAGGCCTTCCATTCAGCGCCCGTCTGTGCTTAAGCGACCGGCGAAACTCTTTATTGTCGAGGATGTAATCTCCCATGAATATCCATGAATATCAGGCCAAAGAACTGCTTGCGAAATTCGGTGTGGC
>JBILBJ010000216.1:0-3254 GCA_044353705.1 Sphingorhabdus sp.
ACCCCTGTATGTGGCGGAATTCGGGTATGCGGCTTCAATATGGAGAAAAATGCGCTGGGTGCACGATCCGGAAGCGTTGTGGTCGGTAAGCTGGCCAAGGCTGCTGCTGTGCGCGGGCAGCGGTCTAAGACGGCCTTATTGGGCTGCCCATATTCCCACAAAAAGCATGCGCCCCAGGCAAGTGATTGGTCAAGAGCGGACCATTTATTTTCAGGGACGCCTGAATCCATCCGGACATAAGGCCGCAACGCGTCGCCGGGATCGGCAAGCAGCGCCTCTAATTCCTGGCGTATTTCGTCGGTCGCAGCTTCGATTGCAGGCATCCATGGAAAATGATGCCTGTCGAAAAATTCATCCGCCGGAAGGAAGGGGTAATATAGGCCGTCGCATGTGTTCACATAGGTCCGCCGGCGGCCCAGCGCCACATCGACAAATGCCTGACTGCGGCGCAGCTCTGTTTCATCCATGGCAGCAGATAATGGGGCCAGTTCCGTGCTAACCGCGTCCGAAATCTGAAGCGTCGCTTGCGAAACAAACGCCTGCCCCTTCTGCAGTGCCGCGGCAATATCGGGGGATAGGTCTGATGCATGCGCCGCCATTTGGAGCACGCCGCTCCAAGCGACCAGCGCCTCGGCCTTTTCACCCGTACGTTCATGCAATTCAGCCTTACGGAGCCAGCCCATAAAGTCGCGGCGGTCGATGCTGATTGCGGCGTCCAGCGCCAGCATTTCCCCTGTGTCATCGCCCTGCGCGCGCCGTGCAGTGGCAACATTTCTCCACAGCGCGCTCGACGTCGTGTCATGCGTCGTTGCGGCCACGAACAGGCGCTCGGCCTCTGCATAGCTTCCGGCCCGCAGTGCAAGCATGCCTTCGCTGTTCAGTCTGGCCGCTTCGGCCGGTGGTGCGGTCTCGTTCATATGGCGAATGCTTGCCATTTCCCGTTAGAAACGGCAAGGTCCATGAAGTTATGACGCATAAAAACAGCGAGATATGGAACGATGGCGCATGGCTTGCGCATCGCTATGATGCGTCCGCAGACGCATTTCATATGCGGCATGTCAGCCGTTCAGCGCACAATACCGCCACTTTCCTCACCGATGAATATCTTGGCGTGGAACCAAGCCCGATGGTCCTATCGCGCCACGAAGCCACAACAGGGCGCACGGACGACGCCAGCCTGCATTTTATTTTGCATTCCGCCTTTTGTGCATCAACCATGTTCGCCAACGGATTTGATCTGCCGGGCTTATCCATGGGTCTGAAGGAACCCGTTTTGTTGAACGACATTGTCGGCTTTCGCCGTCGCGGCGCGCCACCGACTGCCGTCGGCGAACGTTTGCGCGACGCACTGGACATGCTCGCGCGTCCATTTGGCGACGATTTGGCGGTTGTTGTGAAGCCGTCCAATGTGTTTAATGCCCTTGCCCCCGCATCGCTTGCCATGCGGCCGACAAGCAAGGCCATCATTCTATATGCACCACTTTCGGTGTTTCTTTTGTCGGTGGCCCGCAAGGGGCTTTGGTGCCGGCTATGGTGCCGCGAATTGTTGGAAGGGCAAATGGCCGACGGCATCGTTGATCTTGGTTTTGAGCCGGGTGATTTTTTCCGGCAGACCGATTTGCAAGTCGCGGCCGTGGGTTGGCTGGCGCAGCAAAAGCTGTTTCATAGCATGGCGCAAAAATTCGGACCTGAACGCATCGCAACGCTGGACAGCGAACGCCTGACTGCCAATCCTGGCAAAGCTCTTTTCGCTGTGGCGTCCCACTTTGGACTGGGCGAACATGCCGCTGCCAATGACGCGCATCCTGCGTTCGGCACGCATAGCAAGTTCGGTGGTAGTTTCCGGACAGACGACCGGCGCGCGGAATATGCATTGGCGCAAACGGCGCATGGCGACGAAATTGAAAAGGTCCTGATTTGGGCCAAAGCCGTTGCCCAATCTGCCAACATCCCGCTGACGTTGGAACATGCGCTTCGCTTTTGAAGCGCTCGGCCCAACCCATTAGGGCCGGGCATGACCTAAACCAACATAACGCAGTCTTGCAGGTCTTGGTCTGGCCTCGTGATTTAGCGTGGCCGCACAATACAAAAAGGGCGGACATTGCTGCCCGCCCCCTTGTTGCATTATATGCTCTTCAAATTAGAAGCGCAGCTTTGCCGTTACAGCATAACGACGACCCAACGCATCATATGTCGACGGGAAGGTGTTGCCGCTGTTGTACGATGTCGAACCAGCATTGTTACCGGTCAATGGTGGATCCTTGTCCAGCAAGTTCTGCACCGTAGCGGTAATCGTCACATTTTCGGTGAGATTGATACGCGTC
The DNA here is from genome assembly GCA_044353705.1 of Sphingorhabdus sp. GTDB lineage: Bacteria > Pseudomonadota > Alphaproteobacteria > Sphingomonadales > Sphingomonadaceae > Sphingorhabdus_B. The sequence continues at coordinate 2,325 of JBILBJ010000216.1, forward strand.
GACAGATCGAAGTAGTCATATGCCTTGATCTTGCCGAAGTTAGCCGTCCGGCCACCAACGCCCAAGACCGACGAACCGATCGTTCCGTTGAAGAACGCACCACCGTCAATCACGTCAAGTGGCTCTTGCTCCATCGCCGACAGGTGACGCCACAACAACGACACATCGATCTTGCCGTACGACACTGTTGTACGCTGCGACCATGAGAAGTCTGGCTGCAGTGAACCACAGTTCGAGCTGAAATAGCCGGTGCAATCACGATTGACCGATTCAGGGTTAAGCACGAACGCGTTGAACGTCGATTTGAACGTGTAGTTACCGTTGAACGACAAAGCCAAAGCGATTTTGTCGGTCAGGTCGGTCTTGTAGTTCATGATCAAGTCGATGCCGTCAGTTTCAATGGCACCCGCGTTCGACAGAACCGAAGGCAGACCAGTGAAAGTGCTCGGATCGCCGCTCAAGCTGCCATCGGCCGGGCTACGACGAATGCTGGTACAAGCAGCAGATGTCGATGCGCCTGCTGCTGGGCTGAATACGTTCGTTCCGAAGCAAGCAGCAATTACGTCACCAGGGGTCGGGGACGAAATCGCGCCCGTTACCTTGATGTTGTAATAATCGATCGACGCAGTGAAACCAGGGATAGCCGCTGGCTGGAAGATCGCACCAATGGTGAAGCTGTTCGACTTTTCAGGCTTAATGTTGACGTTACCACCACCAGTCGAGTTCACCTGACCTGCGTTAGGCTGGGGAATCGAGTTGATGTTGCCCAAGTTAGCACCTTGCGCCAAGCAGACGGCACGAAGCTCACCGGTTGGGCCGGTTGCTGGACGTCCTGGCAAAACAGCGCCAGCTGTCGTCAACGTCGCACATGGATCGGTACCAAGGTTGGTCAATCCAGTGTTCACTGGCGAGAACAGTTCGCCAATGTTC
>JBILBJ010000217.1:0-3239 GCA_044353705.1 Sphingorhabdus sp.
TGGATTATATGCGGCATGACAAAAAGATGAGCGGTGGCACTTTGCCCTTCCTGCTTGCGCGAGGCATAGGCCAAACCTTCCTGTCCAAGGACGTTGTACTGGATGATGTTGCCGCCTTCCTCGACGACGAAGCTCAATCCTGAGCGATCAGGAAATCATCCGAATCATCACCGCCAAAGCTATGCCGTTTGCCCGCATGCATATCGCCGCTAGAGAACTGCGCCTTTAGCCGGTTTCGGTCGCGCCGGCGGAATTCGGCGATGATTTCATGGATAGCCTCGCGGTCGGTTCCGAAGAACTTAAGCGCATCGACCGACATGCGGATCGACGATTCAAATAGCTCGCGGATGATACTGATGCCATTATCTTCCATCAACGCCAGCGCCTGTTGCCGGTCATAGGCGCGCACAAACAGCTTGGTGCGCGGAAATGTCTCACGAACGGGCATCAATGACTCTGCGGTCATGTGCCGGTCGTCGATGCAGAAGAATATCGCCTGCGCGTCCTCGCCACCCGCCCGCTGCAACAAATCAATGCGTGTTCCATCGCCGTAGAAGACTTTGAATCCAAATTCGCCGCTTATGTCGATTGTCCGCGGGTTGATATCGATGAGCGTCACCGAACGCCCTGCGGCCTGCATGATCTGCGACACCTGTTGCCCGAACCGCCCATGACCAACGATGATGACATTGGCTTGCGACGCCAACGCGGGGTCATCAAGTTGCGCTGCGCCTTTGGGCTTATGTGCCGCCAGCTTGCCCGCAATAATCATCAGGAAAGGCGTCGACGCCATAGACAGCGTGACAACCGCGCCAAATAAGCTCGCAGCCTCCGGCTCAATCAACAAGGCCTGTTGCGCCGCAGTGAACAATACAAACGCGAATTCCCCGCCCTGGCTCAACAGCATGGCCATGATGATGGACGGCTTGCTCTTCAATCCAAAGAACCGGCCCAGCGCAAAGATGATGACAATTTTGACGGCGACCAACGCCAGCGCGAGCCCCGCCACGAATAGCGGCTGGGCGATAATGACGTCGACATCCAGCAACATGCCGACGGCAAGGAAAAACAGACCCAGCAGGATCGATCGAAACGGATCAATATCCGCCTCAAGCTCATGCCGGTACGGCGATTCAGCGAGCATAACCCCTGCAACAAACGCCCCCAACGCAGGCGATACGCCAATCGCCTGCATGACCGCGGCGCTAACGCAAACCGTGAACAGCCCAGTGACGATGAACAGTTCGCGTTCTGAAATCTTGCCGACAAGCCGCAACAATGGCGACAGCAAATAGCGCCCGGCAAGCACCAACCCCAATATGGCGAGGACAGCATATAGAACCAACCGCCAGCCTGTAATGGCGCCATCATCTGCCGGCGCACGGGACAATGCCGCTACAATCGTCAGCAATGGGACAATCGAAATGTCCTGAAACAACAGGATGGAGAAGCTTTTTTCGCCATAGTCGGTTTTCATGCGACCACGCGATTGCAGCAGCGGCAGGACCTGCGCGGTGGAGGACAAGGCAAGCGGCAGGCCAAGCACCAACGCCGCTTCCCAGCTAAAGCTCGGCATGGCGAAGCGAATGATCGCAAACATGCCAAGGCCGCAGAGCGTCACCTGCAGCGGACCAAATAATAAAATATCCCTGCGCAACAGCCACAATCGGCTGGGCGATAGTTCCAGCCCGACGAGGAAAAGCAGCAATATGATGCCGATTTCCGAATAGGCCAATATCGTCTCAGGCGCACCAATCAGGCCAAGTCCGTCGGGGCCGATGGCGATACCGGCAACCAGATACCCAAGCACGGCACCAAGGCCGAGGCGACGGAAAATAAGCACGGCAATCAGCGCTGCGCCGAGCAACACAACCCCGCCGAGCATCACGTCCGCAACAAGATTATGCGGCGCATCCTCCATCAGCTTTTTTCTGTGATATTCTGCGCCGCCGCCAGAACCGCATCATAGGGCAGCAAGATGGCCGCATGCCGTGACGGATAGTCACTCGCCGCGAAAAGCAGATCCAGTTCAGGCCAAATGGCGGGCATCGCTCCCTCGCGCTTTAATGCTTGGGCAATGCCATCGCGCAGTTCATTAAGCAGCGATAGGCTCAACCCGTCCGCGTTCTGCCGTAAAATGGCGGCGGAGGCTTGCCCCAAGGCGCAGGCATTTGCGCGCAACGCCAGCCCGCATATATGCCCGCCTGCGTCCGTCGAAACATCCGCCTGCATCCGGCTTCCGCAAACGGGGGAGCGGACCTCTGCCGACCCGTCGGGATGTTCAAGGCGGTCATTCGGGACCAACGCGGTCGCGAGGCGGAGTATGTCGCGATTGTAGAGAGCGGAATCGCTCACTCGTTTGTTCCCGCGGTTTCGTCCTCGGTCCCGCGGTTCTCCCGAACGAAATCAGACATGGCAGTCCCGCTGGCGTTCAGCAGTGGATAGGTGCGTGATTGCGTCATCCATTCGGGGCGCGCCTCATCCGCGCCAAAGAACATGCCGTAACCCATGACGAGCAACAGGAATATGAGGGTCGCCATCATCAGCCCCTTCAGCATTCCAAAGCCAAAGCCCAAGACACGGTCAAATGGCCCCAAAAGCGATTTGCGCGATCGCGCACCAAGCGATTTCGCGATCCATCTACCAAGTGCATAGATGACGATAACAATCGCAAGAAATGCCGCAATGGCCGCGCTTGTTTCCGAACCAATAGTTTCCGCCAGTGCAGACGTGGCAGGGGCATGCAGCACGCGGACGGCGGCGATAACCAATATCCATGCAATCATCGACAGCGTCTCTTGCACAAAACCGCGCAATAAGCCGAAAACGGCTCCGCTGCCGATTAGGAAAAATACAATGATATCAAATGCGGTCATGTGAAGCTGCTGCCCAATCTATAATCCGTCGCACCTCGTCCGCAGTGCGCTAATATCGCCATTCAAGCCGCAAAGCCGCCTGATATCTGTCCCATATGACATGGCCTAAAAACGGATTTAGTGACGTCCCAGCATATGGTCAACGAGATTGGCCAGCGTGCGGAACTCTTGCGTGGAAATTCCCGACTGTCCCTTCACCGATGGCGGAACAAGTGCACGGGTGAAGCCAAGCTTGGCCGATTCCTTCAAGCGCAATGCGCCATGTGCAACGGGGCGAATTTCGCCAGACAAAGCGACTTCTCCAAACAGGACAGCATCCGACGGCAAAGGCCGCTCGGCCAATGCCGATACCAGCGCCGCCGC
>JBILBJ010000047.1:0-10843 GCA_044353705.1 Sphingorhabdus sp.
ATGTTCGCCAAAGCTAATCTGGTCCTGCACATAAGCAGAGAAGAACTTCACATCCGAAACGCTGTCACGTGCCATTGCGTTAAAAGCGACTGTCGGAAAAACCGGGTTCGAAAGGTTCAATGTCGCATTTGAAAGCGTACCGTTGAGCCGACTGTTGGCCGATTGCTGATCGCCATATTCAGTGCCGACGAGAATTTTGTGCGCAAGCGCGCCTGTTTCTATATCCCAGACGACATTTGCTTGGGCGATGAAGTTTGTGCGTTGAGTGGGGTCACTGTAGGCCGCAAGTGCAACCGTTCCATTTTGTGCGGTCGCCGCGCCATTTGCGAAGACGTTGACATAGATTTTGTCATAATCGCCATAGAGCATGGTGCCGCTGAAACTGAGATTTGATGCCAACTGGCCATTCAGCCGGACCTTGGCAATGTGCGCCTCAAGTCGCGTGCGATTGACCCCGGCTACGCCGAAAAACTGGTCGCGGACGCCGGCAAGGGGACGATTGGGTTGACCCGTACCCGTCGCCACCGACGGAATGCCACGATCCGTCGTTCGGTCATCATTTACATATTCATACGAAAGGCCCAGCTTCCAAGCATCGTTTAGCCTGAAGGCGACATAGGGGTTCCATGCATAGCGTTCGCCGCTGACAAAATCACGATGGCTGTTCAGGCTTTCGTACACCGCATTCATGCGCACTGCAGTGGAGGCGCTTAACGGGGCGTTCAAATCAGCCGAGACGTCATAGGCCCCGAAACTGTTGACGCTGGCTTGTCCTGCGTAAATGAAATCGTCACTCAACGGAGCCTTCTGAACCCTGTTAATGATGCCGCCGCCGCCGCCACGGCCAAAGATCAGGGCATAAGGCCCCTTCAGAATTTCGACCCGCTCAATATTGTAGAGGCCACGATAATATTGAACATCATCGCGAACGCCATCCAAGAAAAAGTCAGCCGTTGTGTTTTGCCCGCGCAGGGTGATTTGGTCGCGATTGCCTTCGCCTTGGCCCACCGTTGTACCCGGAACATAGCGCAATATGTCCGCCAGCGAGTGATGCGCCTGATCATCCAATTGTTCGCGGGTCACAACATTGATGGTCTGCGGAATATTGATAAGCGGCGTGTCGGTTTTTGTGGCCGTGATGGAATTGGATGCGAGATACCCGTCGCTGACACCCGTCACAATGATCGTCCGGCTGTCATCACTTGCCCCGTCATCAAACGCCACATCTTCGGCGAACGCATAAGGCGCGCTTATTGCCATAGAAATAAAGGCGAAAACGGAGGAGGAGAGACGAAGCATTTTCGGCCTTTTGTGGTTATTGCAAATGACTCGCAATTCGATTTTGGCGCACTATTGCGAATCGTTATCATATGCAATTTAAAAATGGGAAAAAGCGCATTTGCTTTTGCGGGTCACCGATTTAGGTACATCGCGACGTAAACAACATATCGGGGACGACCATAATTATGAACGCAACAATCTGGCATAACCCCGATTGCGGGACGTCGCGCAAGACCCTCGCACTCCTTCAAGAAGCCGCGGGTGTGACGGTCGAGATTATCGAATATCGCAAACAGCCCTTCACCCGTGCAAAGCTTGAGCAACTGTTTAAAGATGCGGGCCTCACGCCACGCGAAGCACTGCGAACCCGCGGCTCGCCGGCCGAGGAACTGGGCCTTATGGACGGCGCTTCGGCGGATCGCATATTGGATCATATGGTTGAACACCCCATCCTGGTCGAACGGCCATTTGTGGAGACCGATAAAGGTGTTCGGCTATGCCGACCGCAGGAAAAGGTGCTTGAGCTGCTGTAAGGCGCGTCAAGCCACCTGACGCAGCTATCCAGCAATCGCTTCAATATTTGCAGGCGATTAAGCCGCGATTGCGTAGGGCTGAATTTCACCGGACAGATACAGGTTGCGCGCTTTCGCACGGCTCATTTTGCCTGAGCTGGTCCGCGGCAATGTCCGCGGCGGTACCAATTCCACGACACAGTTCATTCCCGTCACCGACCGAACCTTGTCGCGGATCTGCTCACGCAGCTTTGCCCGCTCGGCTTCGTCGGTGGTGCGGCACTGGACCAGCACTGCAGGTGTTTCCTCGCCGCCCGGCGTTGTCACGGAAAACGCCGCGATGTCACCAGCTTTAAACCCGGGCAGTTGTTCAACCGCCCATTCAATGTCTTGTGGCCAATGGTTTTTACCATTGATGATGATCATGTCCTTGGCGCGGCCCACAATATAAATGTAGCCGTTCGACAAATAACCCATGTCGCCCGTGTCCAGCCAACCGTCGACCAGACATGCGTCTGTCGATTCCTTGTCACGGAAATATTCCTTCATCAACGAAGGCCCTGTGCACCACACTTTACCGATCGTCTTATCCGCAAGCGGCTTGCGGTTTTCGTCGCGGATTTCGATGGTCATGTCTTTTACCGCACGGCCGCAGTTAACGATGGCGCGATAACGGATTGGGCGATCCGGCGCACCGGGGTGGCCCGTTAGTTCCGTCTCTTCGACAAGCTCAACTTGAATACCTTCGCCGGGCGGCATGATGGACACAGCCAAGGTTGTTTCAGCCAAGCCATAGCTAGGGAGGAAGGAGGACGCCTTGAAACCCGCATCGCCAAATGCATCGACAAAAGCCTGCATCACATCGGGACGGATCATATCCGCTCCATTGCCTGCAAGGCGCCATTTTGCGAGGTCAAAGCGGTCGCTCACATGCGTTTGGCTGGAAACCCGCCGCGCGCAAATGTCATAACCAAATGTCGGGGAGTAGCTGATGACCGTGCCATCCGCGGCGCTAATAACATCGAGCCACGCCAATGGGCGACGCGCGAAATCTTCGGTTTTCATATAGTCCGTCGAAACTTGGTTTGCGACTGGCGACAGGAAACAACCGACGAGGCCCATATCATGGTACCAAGGCAACCACGACACGCAGCGGTCATTTTCGGTGACTTCCATGCCATGCGAATGCGCCGACAGATTGTTCAGCAGGGCATTATGCGTAACCGCGACGCCATGCGGGAAACGGGTCGAGCCGCTGGAATATTGCAAATAGCAAATTTCGTCGGTCTGCGCCGAAGGAAGCTCTGACTTTAACGCGACGCAATCGCTGAAGCTTTCCCAATCAATGCCTTCGACATTGCATGCGCTTGCTGCGTCATTCGCCATTTCGGAGAGTTCCGCTGGAAAGAACAGTATCTTGGGATCACAGCTTTTCAACTGCACGGACAACTGGTCCACATAGCTTTCTTTACCGCCAAACGACGTTGGCAGCGGCAGTGGCACGGGCCATGCGCCGGCATATACGCAGCCAAAGAACAACGCCGCAAAATCCGGGCCGGTCTCTGCGACCAAGGCAATGCGGTCGTCTTTGCGGACACCATGGCTGATCAAGCGATACGCCATGTTCAGCGCGTCTTCGCGCATTTCGCTGTAGGGATAAGGGCGCGCCAATTTGCCGCGCATGTCGTGGAAATTGAGACCACGCTGCCCTTGGGCGGCATAATCCAATGCCTCGCCCAAGGTCGCAAAGTCAGAAAAACGACGTGGCAAACTGTCCTGCGTTGGCGTGGATGCGCGTTCGCTCATAATTTTTCCCATAGCAAATAGGGCGGTGCCCGATAATTTTATTGTTAGCCTAAGCCAATACGCGTCGATACCAGTTCAAATTTCGACCCGACTGTGGCAAGAATAGGGCGTGAACAGCCCACGTGCCGCCAAAAAACCCGCTCCGCCGTTAAATGACGAGAGACTGAGACAGCTAGCGCTGCATTATGTTGGCAAATATGCGACCACACAGGCCAAACTCGGGGCCTATTTAAACCGCAAAATTCGCGAACGCGGGTGGGACGGCGAACGCAGCGCGGACATCGCAATGCTGGTCGAACAATTTGCCGCACTCGGCTATATAAACGACGCCCAATTTGCTGAGGCACGAAGCCGGTCATTTGTGCGCCGTGGCTATGGCGAACGGCGCTTAAACGAGGATTTGCGCGCGAGCGGTATAGGCGATGCGGATACCATCCCCGCAAAAGCACATATGGAAGAAAGCGTATTGAGCGCCGCGGAAAATTTTGCGCGGCGCAAACGTATCGGTCCATTTGCCCAAGAAGCGGCAACGCCGGAGAAACGCAATAAGCAACTGAATGCCTTTTTGCGCGCTGGACACAGTTTTGAACTGGCCAAACGTTTTGTTTATGCTGAACCCGGCGACGAAATCGGCGACTGGATTTAATCGTAGACGCGGTCTGCCGTCGCTACCGCCTCGGACGCCCGAAGCGCAGATATGATGCGCATAAGGTGCTGTAAATCATGCACCTCCAAATCTATTTCAAAGGTGTGAAACTCGGCGTCGCGCGCGGTTAAACGCAAATTGATGATGTTCGCCTTGTGATAGCCAAAAATGCCCGCAATTTCCCCCAGCGTACCGGGACGATTGTGAATGATCGTGCGCAATCGCGCCGAAGCGCCGTCGCTACCGTGCCCCCAACTCAAGTCGACCCAATCGGCGTCGGCTCCGTTAGCGAGACGATCACATTCGATCGTGTGCACTTCGACCGGTTGGTCCGGCAACCTCAGCCCGACAATCCGGTCACCGGGAATGGGGTGGCAGCAATCCGCAAGGTGGTAACCCACGCCCGGCGTAAGTCCGCGTATGGAGATGGCGCGTTCTTGAATTGGAAAATCAAGCGCGATGCCATCGGCGTCAAAGCCAGGTACCAGCGCCTCCATCAGCGCGTGGTCATTGATCTTGCCCAGGCCAATGCGATGCATCAGCTCTTCCTCATCCTCAAGCTTCAGCCGGTTCACCGCGGCCGTTAAGGCTTTCTTGCCAATTTTGCCCGGCATACGCGCAGCAACTTCTTCATAAAGCTTGCGGCCAATCGCGACTAGCTCATCGCGTTCGCGGTGCCGCACATGCCGCCGGATTGCAGCGCGTGCCTTACCTGTCGTCACGAAGTTAAGCCAAGTTTGCTGCGGTTCCTGCGCTTTGGATTTCAGGATCTCGACCATATCGCCATTGTTCAGCTGCGCGCGCAACGGGACATGGCGCCCATTCACTTTCGCGCCAACGGTCTTGTCGCCAAGATCGGTATGCACGGCATAAGCAAAATCAACGACCGTTGAACCCTTGGGCAACTGATGCAGCGCACCCTTTGGGGTGAAGGCGAATATTCGGTCCTGATACATCGCCATGCGGGTGTTTTCGAGGATGTCCTCGGCATCTTGGCTGGTTTCAAGAATTTCAATGAGATCGCGTAACCAGGCAGCCTGCCCATCGGGCTTATCGGCTTGCTTATAGGCCCAGTGCGCGGCGAAGCCATGTTCCGAACTTCGGTGCATTTCGGCGCTGCGAATTTGTACTTCGACCCGCATATTTTTGGCGAACATGATTGTCGTGTGCAGCGATTTATATCCGTTACGCTTTGGCGTCGACACGAAATCCTTGAACCGCCCTGGGACCATTTGCCAACGCCGATGCAGCACGCCCAGCGCGCGATAGCAGTCTTCGGTGGTCTCGGTGATCACGCGAAAGGCATTGATATCCGTCAGCTGCTCAAACGCAACATGGCGCTCCTGCATCTTTTTCCAAATCGAATAAGGATGTTTTTCGCGGCCTGATATTTTGATCTTCAGCCCAGCCTGCTCCATTTCCCAAGCAATGGTTTGGTTAATCTGGTCGATTTCAACGTCGGCCTTTTCGCGGATTTGCTTCAAACGACCCGTGATCGTTTGATAGGCTTCGGGTTCCAGCTGTTCGAACGCGAGCAGCTGCATTTCGCGCATATATTCATACATGCCAATCCGCTCCGCCAGCGGGGCATATATATCCATCGTTTCTTTGGCGATACGACGACGTTTTTCGGGGCTTTTGATGAAATGCAGCGTCCGCATATTGTGCAGGCGATCCGCAAGCTTAACCAAAAGAACGCGGATATCATCTGAAATAGCCAGCAGAAACTTGCGCAGATTCTCCGCAGCGCGTTCGTTTTCGGTTTGCGCTTCGATTTTCGAAAGCTTGGTAACGCCGTCAACCAAGCGGGCGACTTCGGAGCCGAAGCGACCTTCCACATCTTCGATGGAGGTCAGCGTGTCTTCCACCGTGTCGTGGAGCAGCGCGGTGATGATCGTGTCCTCATCCATTTTGAGGTCCGTCATTAACCCTGCGACTTCGACCGGATGGCTGAAATACGGGTCGCCTGATGCCCGTTTCTGCGCACCATGCATCTGAACCGTAAAGACATAGGCACGGTTAAGCCGATCCTCGTCGACATCCGGGATATAGGCACGCACCCGTTCAACCAATTCATATTGCCGCATCATAGGCTGCAAGATGTGGCTTTTGCGCTGCGTTGCAACAAGAAACTTACAAATATCGTAAATTTAGCAACGATTTGTGCGTTGGCTGCTTGTGCATGGCGCACGTAACCACGCCTGCTCCAATAAAAAATGCACCGGAACATGGCGCCCGCGATGTTTCGCGTATGCCTATATTCCGGTGCAGTTGTTTCGGCTCAAAGCGTCAATAAATTGTCGCGCGTGATTAGGAGGAGAGAAGAGCCGAATGTAATAATTGAAAGTTTGGCCGATTAAGCGCCAGCGTTACAGGCCGCGATTTCGTCGGCTGTAAAGACGCGATCACCAGCAGTGAATGCAGACACTGTACCCAATTTGCGGGCAACACTGATGCACATATTTTTTGCTGCAGTCGAAGCCACTGGCGCGCGGCATGCAGTGCCTTCGCACTTTACAACAACGCTACGGAGCAATTCTTGCTTCGACGTGGCTGGCTGCGCCAGTTCGATTTTGTAATATGCGCTGTTGCTTGCAGCTTGCGCCTGTGTCGGGACACCGAAAAGCAGAGTGGTGCTGACAACAGATGCGGCAGCGAGCGCGCCCAGACGGACGGAAACTTGGGAGAGAGTCATAATCTTATCCTTTTAGCTTTGATAACAGAGCACAACGGTGGCCGGCATTCTGTCTCCAAACCTTCGTTTTGCGCCCCTGGAAAACCAGTTGCGAAACGCTACTTATTGTATTAGGTTTTTAGTTGCAACTTAAAACTTAAATGGGGTTGCAAAATTTTTCGGGTCGGCTCACGCTATGTGTCGGGAGACAAATATATGGGCGAATTGCGCGAGTCACTACAGGATATTACCGAGTGTGGGCTACCGACAGCTCTGGAGGCAATGGGCGAACGATGGTCGTTCATGATCTTGCGCGCTGCCTTCAATGGTATCCGCCATTTTGAAGATTTCCTCACGGAAATTAGCATTGCGCGTAACATTTTGGCCAACCGTTTAAGCCGATTGAGCGAAAGCGGCATATTGCATCGTACGCCCTGCCCTGATGACCGACGTAAAGTCGAATATCGCCTGACCGAAAAAGGGTTGGATTTGCTGCCCACAATGATTGCCCTGCGCCAATGGGGCGAAAAATGGGGGACGGGCGTCCCATCCAATCCGGTTTTGGTCGATGAACTGCATCACCAACCCATCCTGCCAGTCACCATAAGAAGCCATGATGACCGCGTTTTGGGCCATATGGACCTGTGCTGGATGAACTCGGCGGACATCAAGCCCATTAGCAATGCCGTGTTTGCTGAACATGATGATCGCGTGCGAAAACTAAGCGCAATTTAAGTCGCTCTATTGCGGCTCTGTACAGCAGCATTGAACTTTTGTGGCGAATCTGTTACACTTCGCGTCGACAGGCCAAAAATGGTCGATAACCGCCTTCCTACTCTGGGATCGAGCGGACGATGACGTAAGGGACGAATGCCAACTGTCTTATGGACGACATTATGTCGTCAGCGAGCTTATTCTCCCGAATAATCAGAAAGGTCGTAATATGACGTCCAACGCGGCGATGTTTGATGTAGGCGATTATGTGGTGTATCCCAAGCATGGGGTTGGTCGCGTAATTGAGCTTCAGGATTCCGAAATCGCAGGGATGCAGCTTCAGCTTTATGTGCTGCGCTTTGAAAAAGAAAAAATGACGCTTCGTGTGCCTTTCAACAAGGCCGAAGGCGTTGGTATGCGCAAGCTGTCGAGCGACAAAACGCTCAAAGAAGCCATGCATACGCTCACCGGCAAGCCTAAGGTAAAGCGCACCATGTGGTCGCGCCGCGCTCAGGAATATGAAGCGAAGATCAACTCGGGCGACCTGGTTTCGATCGCCGAAGTTACCCGTGACTTGTTCCGCCCCGATGACCAGCCTGAGCAGAGCTATTCGGAGCGTCAGATTTTTGAAGCGGCATCCAGCCGTTTGGCGCGCGAGCTCGCGGCAATGGAAAAGACCGACGAAAAAGCGGCTCTCCAGAAAATTTTGGCCATTTTGAATGAAGCGGCTCCGCAATATTACGAAAAAGCGGAATAACCCGTTTCCTTACCGGAAATTCAGAAGGGCGCTGGCAACGGCGCCCTTTTTTTGGCTATATTATACCATGTTATGCCCAGCCTGACGCCCGCTTGCGGAACGTCTAAACAAAGGCATGTTCAATCTCATCATCTGGTATGACGGCGCATGTCCGCTGTGTGTGCGTGAAATCGCGCTGATGCGGCGTCTCGATTGGCAGCGCAAAATCGACTTCCAAGATATTGCGCCAGACACGGCGATATGCCCGCTCGACCGGCAGTTGATGCTTGACCGACTTCACGCGAGCGAAAATGGGGTGATGCTATCGGGTGCTGCGGCATTTGCGGCCATGTGGCGGCATATTCCCCTGCTTAAACCGCTGGGGTGGCTTGCGCGAAATCCAGTTGTTTTGGACATACTCGAGCGGCTTTATGTCCGTTTCCTGAAAATCCGTCCTTATTTGCAAAAGTTGCTGGCGTAACAATGGTGAAGGATGTTTTTCCCGCCTCGCGGAACGCCGCGCTTGCACGCCTTGCCCAGTTCACACCCGGCGCAGCGCAGGGCTATGCCTTTGCCCGCAACACCGATCCGGGGCCAGAGCAGCCAAGTGCTGTGTCCAAACTTTCGCCCTATCTTCGCTATCGGATGATTACAGAACAGGAAGTCGTCCAAGCTGTTTTGGAGCAGCACAGCCTGACAGCAGCCGAAAAGTTCATTCAGGAAGTATTGTGGCGCACTTATTGGAAGGGTTGGCTGGAAATGCGCCCGTCGGTTTGGACGCATTTTCAGGAAGAACGCGACCGGCAGCGCGATAGCTTTCCCAACGCGCGCGCAATCCGCAACGCTGAGGCTGGGCAGACCGGTATTGAAGGCTTTGACGATTGGGCACGCGAGCTAGTGGAGACGGGCTATCTGCACAATCACGCAAGAATGTGGTTTGCCTCAATCTGGATATTTACACTACGCCTACCATGGGCGTTAGGCGCCGACTTTTTCCTGCGCCACTTGGTTGACGCCGACGCAGCGAGCAACACATTGTCGTGGCGTTGGGTGGCTGGATTGCAAACCGCTGGGAAAACCTACCTTGCGACGACGGACAATATCGCACGCTATACCAATGGGCGATTTGCACCAAAAGGGCTGGCAACAACGGCTATAATCCCAACTGATTTGACCGTCGCAAATCCCCGTCCCGTTCCCTTCGCAGCGCAATGGGAGAGGCAAAAGCCGGCATTGTTGTTGGTAACCCCGGATGACATGAACCCGGAGTCGCTCTTTGCTCCTTCGGCGGCAATCAAGGCGGCATTTGTCGCCGCCGACGCCACCACCTTATGGGGCGACAATGCGCGGGGTTTCGTCGAAAGCGCGTCACGTGACGCAGCTGAACGGGTCAGCACCGCGTTTCAATGTCCGACGGATATCCGTGATACACTGAATGTCGAAACCTTGATCACACAGGCAAAGCAAGCAGGCGCTGAACAGATTATCACCGCTTACGCGCCGGTGGGTCCGGTTGCAGACCTTTTCGCCGAAATCGCTCCGCGTCTGGAACAAGAAGGCATACCGCTTGTCCAAATCCGCCGAAGCTGGGACGAGAAATTCTGGCCACATGCGACCAAGGGCTTTTTCCCCTTCAAAGAAAAAATCCCAAAAATCTTGGGTGAAATAGGTTCGAAGGACAGCTTGCAATTTGCGCTTGAGTTGCATTCCCAAAGTGCATCATAACCACGATACACAAGGAGATTGACCCATGCGTAAAATCAGGCCGTTCCTGCCATTTTCTGCACGCGCCCTCACCACTTGCCGACACGCGGTTTTGGACGCCGCCGAGGATGTTAAACCTTCGGGTACCCGCGCATGAACAGTTGGTGGGACCGGCACGTCGTGCCCCGCCTGATTGGTTGCGCCTGCACGCAGCCTGCGGTGATGCGTGATCGTGCAAAAGTTGTTCCGCGTGCATCGGGGGACATTCTGGAACTGGGCTGCGGCGGCGGAACCAATCTGCAGTTTTACGACTGGTCGCAGGTGAGATCCCTATCGGGTGTTGATCCCTCGCCGGAGTTGCTTGGCCGTGCGCAAGATGCGCTCTTGCGATCTGGACGAAGCGCAAACTTCGCAAACGGCATTGCAGAGGCGCTTCCCTTTGAAAGCAGCAGCTTTGACTCAGTCGTCACCACCTTCACATTATGTTCGGTTCAAGATCCCACCGCCGCGCTGTCCGAAGTCCGGCGCGTCCTGCGCCCCGGCGGGCGGCTGATATTTTTGGAGCATGGCAAAGCGCCAGACCCTGCTGCGGCCATATGGCAAAATCGGATTGAGCCTGTTTGGAAACATATTGCAGGCGGATGCCATTTGACCCGCCCCGTAACAGGGGCCATATCGAATGCGGGCTTTGTGTGTGATGCGCCGCACGGTCATTATATGAAAAGGACACCAAAATGGCTTGGCTGGGTGGAATGGGGCGAGGCAACATT
>JBILBJ010000218.1:0-3209 GCA_044353705.1 Sphingorhabdus sp.
CGGCATTGTCTTTGGCCGCCTGATCGCCGCCGAACGCGCCAAGCGCATGGCGGGCATCGATGCAGAGGCTGCCGAAGTCGAAGCACGCGTGGCCGAATTTGAAAAGGGCCGCGCCGAACGCGAGGCAAAGTTGCAGGCGGAACTGGATGCCAAGGAAGCGGCATCTGCCGACGCAGAGCCGCTCCCTGAGCCTAAATAAGCGGGCCTAGCCCTTCGCTTTTTCTGCGGCGACCCAATCGGTAATCTGCTGCTCCAATACATCGAGCGGGACGGAGCCTTGGCCCAATACCGCGTCATGGAACGCCGCAAGGTTGAATTTCGGGCCAAGCTCTTTGGTCGCCATGGCCCGCAATTCACGGATCTTCAGCTCGCCCAATTTATACGCCAGTGCTTGGCCCGGCCAGCTGATGTAGCGGTTGACCTCGGCTTCGATATTGGCGGCCGACAGCGCGCTGTTGTCGGTCATGAAATCGATCGCCTGCTGCTTGCTCCAACCCTTGGCATGAATGCCGGTGTCGACGACCAAGCGGCATGCGCGCCACATTTCATAAGACAGCCGTCCCATGTCTTTGGCGGGCGTATCATATAGGCCCATTTCGATGCCCAACCGTTCGGAATAGAGGCCCCAGCCTTCGGTAAAGGCGGTGAAGAATGCGCCATATTTGCGGAAGTCCGACAAGGGCAATTCTTGCTGCAACGCGATTTGGTGGTGATGCCCGGGGACGCCCTCATGCACGGACAGGGCCGGAATTTCCCAGAACGGGCGCTGGTTCAATTTCGACGTGTTGACGAAATAGGTTCCGGAAATGCCGATTTCGGGCGATCCCTGATTATAATAAGCCGTCGTCGTGCCTTCGGCGGTTTCCGCCGGAATTTCCTTTATGCCATAGGGCAGGCGCGGCAGGCGGCCGAACAGGCTGGGCATTTTGCCATCGATGATCTTGGTCACCCGCGCGACCTTCTCCATCAGCTCTTCGGGCGTCTTGGCGTAATATTGCGGGTCGGTCCGCAAATGTTGGATAAACGCCTCGCGGCTTGGATATCCCGCCTTTGATGCGACCTCGACCATCTCGGCGCGAATGCGTGCCACTTCGTTCAGGCCGATTTGGTGAATTTGCTCTGCGGTCAGGGACGTCGTTGTTTCTTCACGCACCCGGAACGCGTAATATTTGGCACCGCCCGGTTGCGCAGACACGCCGGGCGCTGTGGCGCACGCTGGCTTGTAGCTGGCGGTATACCACGCGAGCTGCTTGTTCAGCGCGGGGTGAATGACCGTGCGGATCGTGGTTTCCGCTGCCTTGGCCAAGCTTGCGAAGTCCGCTTCGGAAACGCCCGCGGGCCGCTTTGCCGCATAAGGTTCATAGAAACGCGACTTGTTAATCTCGGTCGTAATCAGCCCGCTGATCGTTCCTTCAAAGCCCTTTAGCGTGACGCAGGGCTGGGTATATTTGCCCTTGATCGCGACATTGGCCACCGCGATATTTTCGTCATTCACGCGCGCATATTGGGCAAGCCGTGCATTGTAGCTTTCAAAATCCGCCTTGGTACGGAACGGCAGATTTTGCGCCATACCGGCAAGCTGCTGATGCCAGCTGGAATAGGTCGTGAAATTGATCGCGCGTTGCCCGAAGCTATTGCCCTCAATGGTGGAGTTCAGCGCGCGGCGTAAAATGCCTGCCTCCACCTTTGATGCGGCATTCAACGAATCCGAAGGAATGGCATTTAGCCGGGCGAGAAACTTCGCGGCATCGGCGGCGCGGCGGTCCTGTGCGGCCAAGGTGTAGTCGCCCAGTTCCGATGCATAATCGTTTACGCCCAATGCGCTGGCATAGACCGGCTGTTCCTTCAACGAAGCCGCCCAGACATCATTCACCAGCGTGACAAGGTCGCCATTGGCGTCGGCATGCGCCGGGACGGCAAGGGCCAAAATCGATCCAGCGAGTAACAATTTGCGCATAGGGCGTCTCCTCAAAACAACAATGTGCGGACTAAAGCAGGGGCGAACGCAATTGACCAGACCCTTAAGCAAGTCCTCTGCGTCCAAGGCCGGTGGCTGTGTGGTCAGCGGTAATTGTCGACGATAGCGAACATCGCGGTGATTTGATCGCGCTCGCTTTGTGAAAGCTCGGGCCGCCAGATATCGAATATCAGCACCAGCCGATCATAGGCGCTGTTGTTCCACGCCTCATGCTCGACACTGTCGTCAAAGGCGATGACTTTGCCTTCCTGCCATTCAATCGTCGAGCCGCCAACGCGAAAGCCGCAATCGGGCGGAACGACCAAAGGCAAATGGCAGATAAAGCGGCTGTTCAACATGCCGCTATGCGCCGGGATTTTCGCGCCGGGCCGCAAAAGCGAAAGCATGACCGACGGCGCGCGCGGACCAATGTGGCATAGCGGCACATGGTCCATCACGGCGCGAAAGATTTTGGGGCAACGCGCGATATGTTCGTCCACCGCAGCGCCATTTTGCCACAAATGCAAAGTGCTCCAGTCCGCATTTTCCAACAGACCATGATGGTCCTGCTGCGGCCGGGCGTTGGCCATTTTCATGTAAGGCTGGAACCCGTCATGCTGCGCCAGCAAGGCCAACGCCTCGCGCTGCATGTCGGGGAAAACAGCCTCCAGCTGTGCCACCCAGTCCCACGACTTGGTGTCGGCAAATTCGACATGGGCCATGTCGGGATAATAATGCGCCATCGGCTTTTGCGGAAATTGCCGATATTCCGCAGGCCGCTGCACATCGCCAAACATCATATCGAGCGATTGGCGAAAACGTGGATGCTGCAGTTCGCGGGTAAAGCCTGCTGCGCACATTTCATCGAGCAATGTTTGCCGGAACAGGTCCGCCAGCCATGTGACCGCGACGTGCGCGCGGGCAATTTCTGTGGCGACTGCGGGGTCGGATGATGGGCGGGCGGCCGCTGTGCGAATGGCGGCGCTGTAATAGGCATTGGCGGCGCGGCGGTCACCGGCCTCGCGCCGTCGGTCGGCTTTGGCAATCAGCGCGATGATGTCAAAACGGTCCGCCGTCAGACGCGCATCTGCCTCCGCCTCGGACGGGAAACCGGCTGGGGTCTTTGGTTCTGCGGACGACATTGCCAAGCATTACGCCATTGCAAGGCGCTTTGGCAATGTCAGCCGCCACCTATTCCGCAGCTTCCAGCACCTCATGGTCGGAAAGCGGCTGGCTCAAGCGGGTCAGCATT
>JBILBJ010000219.1:0-3207 GCA_044353705.1 Sphingorhabdus sp.
CCGCAACCAAGGGTGATCAGTTGATGCTCGTCACCGACCAGGCAAAGCTGATCCGTATGCCACTGGACAGCCTACGCGTCCTTGGCCGCGGCACCGCAGGCGTGCGCTTGTTCAACGTTGGCGACAATGAACATGTCGTCGGTGCAGCCAAGATTGACGAGAGTGATGATGAGGCAGACGGCGCAATCGACGACACGAACGAGGTTGCATCTGCAGTAGTCGAAGTATCCGAAGGAAACGAACCCGTATGAGCACAGCGCATGTGATTGCCGCAGTCCTTGCAGCCACCACGCAAAGCGCACCTGCTGCTCCCGTCGCTGCGCCGAATGATTATGCGCTCGAACAGAATTGGCTTTGCCGCCCAGGCCGTCGCGACGCGTGCAGCACGCCTAGCCTTGACGTAACCGAGGTTGCGCCAAATGGAACGCGCACGGTCCGCACTGTAACGCGGGCCAAAGCACCTGAAGCCGATTGCTTCTATGTATACCCGACCTTGTCATATGATCCGGGCGGAAATAGCGACATGATCGCCAATGACGAAGAACGCCGTGTCGTTGAGGCCCAGTTTGCGCGTTTTGGCACTGTGTGCCAAACGTTCGCGCCGATCTATCGCCAATCAACGTTAAGCTGGTTGCGTTCCAACATGATCGGCAGCCCCATCCCAATGGACCCCGAGCTGCGTTATAATGACGTGCGCGATGCGTGGCGGCGTTACATGGCGGTCGATAACAAGGGGCGGCCATTTGTTCTTGTTGGACATTCGCAAGGATCGGGATTGCTCAAGCGCCTGATTGCCGAGGAAATCGAAGGAAAACCAGCTGCGACGCAGATGTTGTCGGCCATGCTTGCGGGCACCAATGTTGCCGTGCCCAAGGGGAAGGACCAGGGCGCCGATTTGAAACAGACGCCTGTGTGCCGGAAAGCAGGGCAGACCAATTGCGTCATTGCCTGGACAAGTTTTCGTGAAACCTCGCCCCCGCCTGCAAACGGCCGTTATGGCCGTGCACCTGACCCCGCGCAGGAAACCATTTGCGCAAACCCCGCTGCGCTTGGCGGCGGCATGGCAACAGTTAACGCACGTTTTCCCTCTGGAGCTGGAATTGGCGACTTGGTGGCAGATAGCCCACGTTGGACCAAAGACAACGCGCCTGTCACCACGCCAACCGTCGCTGTCCCCGGACTATACGCAGCGCAGTGCGTGACGGTGAACGGCGCGAATGTCTTGTCAGTCCGCATCAACGCAGACCCTGCCGACCCCCGCATTGACGATGTCGGCGGTGATGTTCGCTTTGGCGCATTTGTCGCACAGGACTGGGGACTTCACCTGATCGACGTGTCGCTGGTTATGCAGGATATGGTGGATCTGGTGCCCGTGCAGTTGGCGGCATGGAAAGCGCGCGGCCGTTAAGAACCGTTTCGTAACGACGGTTGCAATGTAGGATTTGATTTGAGACCCTGCACGCAATCAAGTGACTTGGCCGCTCTTTCTCAATGTCGATATTTTGTGAATATGCCACAGCGCAATGTCATCGTTAAAGCGACAAACGCGACAGTCAAAGCATGGTCGCTGGGCGCTTTTGTCGCTTTAGAACGCCGCGCGAAAGGGCGTCAGCTTAATCGCGCTCTTCACCTTCCGGATAATGCCCGCGTTTGACCAAGGTTTGCGCCACGCCGACGGCGATCATCAACACGCCGAAATAATAGAGATACCATATCGCTATGCCCGATACCTTGGAATTTGCGAGAGGGCCAAGCTCCGCGAAAATCAACAGGTCCGAAATGACAAACAAAACCGCGCCGATACCCACACGATAGCGCGGAAAATTGCTGCTCCACGCCATGGCAGCCATAGCGGCCAGAATGACGCTATAGGCCGCAACCTGAACAGCTTCGTCGGTGGTCGGCGGAAGGCCATAAGCAATCACCGGCGTCAGCAGGAAAATCGCGATTGCGAGCAGTTTCTGGCCGAACGTCGGCGCCACACGCCGGTGCCGGAAATACAGCCAGATGGCGACCAGATGACCGACGGCAAAGGCCAATGCGCCTGCAACCATGCTGAATTCAATCAAACCGTCGCCCAGCGCATAAAAGGCCAAAATGATGGCCAAGGGCACAAATTCCCCCACATGATGTCGGTGCAACGCAAAGGGCACAAGCAAGCCAACGCCCGCCATTTTCCAGACGAGGGCAATCAATCCGCCGTCGAGCGGCAGAAATAGCCATGTTGCCGGAAAGCTTATACCAGCGATCAGGCTGGCCAACAGATATGGTCGTTTATGTGCGAGGTCCTGTGTCATCCGCCGATTCATCGTTCAAACAACCGTGCAAGACAAGTGGAATATGGTCCATCATCTTATCCGCCGTCAGCCCCGGCCCCGCACGCACGCCGATGTCGCCATGCAACCACGCAGCCATACAGGCGGCGTCAAAGGCGGTTATGCCTTGCGCCATCAATCCGCAGATCAGGCCGGTGAGCACATCGCCTGACCCCGCTGTTGCCAGCCATGGCGAAGCATGGCGGTTGACGGCAAAACGGCCGTCGGGCGCGGCGATATGGGTTTGCGGTCCTTTTAGTAGAACCACCGCCCCCGACCGCTCCGCCGCACGCAATGCTGCCGCCGGGCGATCTGCGAGATCGATATCGGGAAACAGCCGGGCAAATTCGCCGGCATGCGGGGTCATGACGTTGTCAGAACACAGATGGTCGAAAAGCCTTGCAGGATCGCCCGCGAACGCGGTGATGGCATCGGCATCCAGCACCGTAGGGATGCCGCGCTTCAGCAGCGTACAGACAATATCCGCAATGCCCGCCCCTGCCCCCGGCCCAATGGCGAGCGCCGTCACGCGGCGGTCGATGCACGCCAACGCATCGTCCGCCTCCCGCAACATGATCGCGGTCACATGCGCGGCCTGTTCCACCAGCGCGGCGCGTTTCCCGATGAGTGTCACCAGCCCTGCCCCGACCGCCAAAGCCGCCTGCGCCGCCAACCGCGACGCGCCGCTGTGCAGCGGTGGCCCGCTCCACAGCATCGCATGGCCCCGGCTATATTTATGCGCGTCGGACGGCGGCGGGACCAGCGTTGGCCGGGTGATCGTGCGGTCTTCAGCAAGGTTAAGCGTAAATCCCATAGTCCATCTTGCCGCTTTTACCTGTGCAGCGTCAAAGATTTTTGATAGCCGCCCGACATGACCAAATCATATGACGTT
>JBILBJ010000220.1:0-3201 GCA_044353705.1 Sphingorhabdus sp.
GAAGGAAATGGAGGGTGCGGCCGAAGCGCTCGATTTCGAACGTGCGGCCATGCTGCGCGACCGGCTGAAGGCGCTGACCTTCATTCAAGGGTCGCAGGCGATTAACGCGCAGGGCGTTGGCGATGCGGATATCTTTGCCTTGGCGCACCGCAATGGCGTGATGGGTATTCAGGCGTTTTTCATCCGCGGCGGGCAAAACTGGGGGCATCGTTCGTTTTTCCCGTCACATGTGGCCGAAATGACTGAGGATGAAGTGTTCACCAGCTTCCTTGCGCAATTTTACGAAGATGTGCCGCCGGCCAAAAACATATTGCTCGATCGCGAACTGACCGAGGCGGATCTGTTGGCGGAGGCATTGTCCGAACGTGCCGAGCGCAAGATTGAAATCAGCGTGCCGCAGCGCGGTGACCGCGTCCGGCTGGTTAAACAGGCCACGCGCAATGCCGAAGAGGCGCTGGACCGGCGCTTGGCCGAAAGCACGACGCAGGGCAAGTTGCTGCAAGAGGTGGCGGACCTGTTTGAACTGCCCGAGCCGCCCCGCCGGATCGAGATTTACGACAACAGCCATATTCAGGGCACCAATGCGCTTGGCGCGATGGTCGTTGCCGGACCCGAAGGCTTTATCAAGGGCCAGTATCGCAAGTTTAACATCAAACAGGCCGCGACCGACGATGATTTTGCGATGATGCGTGAGGTGTTCCAGCGCCGCTTTGCGCGCGCACAGGAAGATGATCCCGACCGCGATAGCGGGCAGTGGCCTGATCTGGTGTTGATCGACGGCGGTAAGGGGCAGATGAGCAGCGTGAAGGCGGCGCTGGAGGAAATTGGTGTCGATGACGTGCCATTGATCGCCATCGCCAAAGGCCCGCACCATGGCCGTGATGGCCGCGAAGTTTTCCACTTCCCCGACGGACGCGAATTGACCTTGCCCGTAAACGCGCCAGTCCTGTTCTACCTGCAGCGGCTGCGTGACGAGGTGCACCGTTACGCCATTGGCGCGCACCGTGCGAAACGCAGCAAGGCGATAACGGTAAGCCCATTGGATGAAGTGCCCGGCGTCGGGCCCTCGCGCAAAAAGGCCCTATTGCTGCATTTCGGCACCGCGCGCGCCGTGCGCAATGCCAGCCTTGAAGATTTGCAGAAAGCACCGGGGGTGTCCGCCGCCGTGGCGCAGACCGTGTATGATTTCTTCCATACGGGCGGATGATGTGGCCTTGCAGTTGTTAATCAGCTGATTAGAAAGGCGGGTAGGGGAGAATATCATGCCAAATATCCGCGCCAACAATATCGATATATATTATGAGGAAAACGGCCCAGCCGACGCGCCTGTGATCCTGCTCGTCATGGGTCTAGGTGCGCAGATGATTGCGTGGCCGGACGAGTTTATTGATGGTCTCGTCGCCAAGGGGCATCGCGTTATCCATTATGATAATCGCGACGTTGGCCTTTCGCAGCGGATGGACGGGGCAAAGGCCCCAAATCTGGCCTGGACGATGTTGAAGGCACGCTTCGGCTTGCCCGTGCGCGTTCCTTACACGCTGACCGATATGGCAGCAGACGGAATCGGGTTGCTGGATGCGCTGGGTATCGACAAAGCGCATGTGGCCGGCGCGTCGATGGGCGGGATGATCGTCCAATTGATGGCGGCGAACCATCGTGAGCGCCTGCTGAGCATGACGTCGATCATGTCCTCCAGCGGTAAGCCGGGCCTTCCGGGCGCGCGTGCAGATATCCAGAAGAACTTCATGGTAAAGCGCCCGCCCGACGCGAGCCGTGACGATGCGGTGGCATTCGGCACCGAACTGGTGCGGTCGTTTTCCTATCCCGATCCGGCTCGCCCTGAGAATGCCCATGCCGAAATGACCGCCAAGGCTTTCGACCGTGGCTATTACCCCGTGGGGACAAGGCGGCAATTGCTCGCGATTATCGCCGATGGCAGCCGGGTCGAACGCTTGAAGAAAATCACGACGCCGACTTTGGTGGTGCATGGCGGCGCTGACCCGCTTGTGCCCAAAGAGGGCAGCGAGGATATCGCCCGTCACATTCCCGGCGCGCGTTTGGAGATCATCGACGAAATGGCCCATGATTTGCCGCCCTCGCAAGTTGGCCGCATGGTGGATTTGATCGCCGGACACGCCAAGCAAGCAGTATAAAAATGCTGCACTGCACAATTTATGCTTGCACGCACTGGTTGGTTGGATAATCTAAGCCGATGTCGACCAACCAATTGCTGCTTGAGGCTATCGCGCTCAAAAAATGTGTGACCGCCACCTACAATAATGTGGCGATGAAGCTTGCGCCGCATGTGCTCTATTCAAAGAACAATGCGCTTTTTATCGACGCAATTACCCTCGAAAAGCATGGCGAGCCGCCGCGTGAGAGAAAGCTGGGCGCGTTTCATTTGCTTGGCCTCAACGATTTGAAACTGACCGAGCAGTTGTTCGAAATGGACTCTTTATTCCAAGCCGACGCGGAAAAATATGCAGGCGTGACGCTCTTCATGATCAGCGGCGAACAGACCGACGCAGGATAGAGCTTCCCCTCATGCGGCAGTGTTGGCATGAGGGTGCATGGACATAACGGCATCCGCGATCATTTGTGCAGTCCGTAATCACGGCGAAACCGGCGCTATCGTGCGCGCGTTTTCCGAAGATTACGGCATGCTTGCGGGCTATGTGCAAGGCGCGCGGGGGCGGCAATTGCGGCCTGTGCTGATCCCCGGCAATGTCATCACCGGTGAATGGCGCACGCGCATAACGGGGCAGCTGGCGCGCCTGACACCTGAACCCCTGCACAGCCGCGCGCATTTACTGGGCGAGCCGCTGGCGATTGCGGCGATTGATTGGGTCACCGCGCTCACGGCGGCAACGCTGGCGGAAGGCGTGCCCTATCCCCGCGTGTACAGCGCGTTTGACGGGTTGCTGTCGGCGATTGAGCTGGCGCCTGCCGCACGCGTTTGGGCGGGTGCGATTGCGCAATATGAAACCTTGTTGCTGGCCGAGCTTGGTTATGCCGAAGAACATGACGCCGACAGCGCGCCGGTGGCGATGATGGCGCAAAACCGCAAGCGCTTGGTCGCGCATGTTCTGGGCGACCGCCGCGCCGATGTCATCGCCGCGCGCGAACGGTTGGTGGAACGCCTGAAAAGGGCAGTTGCATAACCGCGCTGCACTTGGCAGGGGAGGCATGATTACAACACCG
>JBILBJ010000048.1:0-10721 GCA_044353705.1 Sphingorhabdus sp.
GCGCAATGGGCATATTGAAATTGGTGGAAGAGTGATGGACCACATGCATGGCCCAACCCCAACGCACGCGGTGGCATATGCGGTGGTGCACATAAAATCGCAGATCATCGAGCACGAAGCACAATAGGAACGATCCCCAGGTGATGGGTATTTCGCCAACCGCAAAGGGGGCTGCCGCAAATAAAGCGGCGGTGGTGATGAACGCAAAGATGGCATTTGCCGGGTCACTTGCGAGCCCGAGAAATATGGACAGCAAGGAGTCTTTTGCCGGCACGTTACCCTTACGTTTGAGGAAGCGAATGGCGCCCAGTTCAAACAAGATGCCCAGCCCAAAAGCGACAAGGGATATGATAACCCAATTTTGGTTGATGAGCTGCGTAACTGTCACAAATTTATCCCCCGCGGTTCGCCCAAGAAATAGGCTGATAGACATATTAAAAAATTGCAAAACGCTTTTGCGACGCAAACCCGCATAGGCTATATTTCTGCAAACACCACCACGCGATCAGTTGGCCCAATAGACATATTCCTGATCTTTTTTCCATGCGGCATTCAACGGAACATCAATCCGGATCGCGCCTTCAAGTAGGCCGGGCCAAAGGGGCTTGGGCAAACCTGCGTTTTGCGCTTCGATCAACTTGCGCAGTTGCGCCACGCGCGCCGGATCCTTGGTCGCCAAATTGACACGCTCGGTGGGATCGGTGGCGAGGTTGAACAGCCACACCTTGTTGGGCCGTTCGGAAACCTGTAATTTCCAGTCGCCCGCACGCACAACGCGGTAATGCCCCGAACGCCAGAATGTCACTTCGCGTTTCGGTCCAGTGCCAAGCAGGTTGAAGCTGTCCATTTTGCGATCGGTGGGTACGCGCGCACCGGTTGCCGCTGCAATGGTTGCAAACATATCAAGGTGCTGCGCGACATCGTTGCGAACCGTCCCCGGCGCGATCTTGCCCGGCCAGCGCATCATCATCGGCACATGGATGCCGCCTTCAAAGAAGGTGCCTTTATAGCCACGATAGGGCGTGTTGTGATCCTTGATGCCGGTATACCAAGCCCCGCCATTGTCGCTGGTAAAGATAACAAGCGTATTGTCGTCGAGCCCCGTGTCCTTCAACTTTTGCAGCACGTCGCCAATCCGCCGGTCAAGCTGACGCATCATCGCGCCATAGACGCGCTGGGTATGGTCCTTAATCTGCGGCAGCGCGTCATAGTCCGATTTCAGCGCCTGCAGCGGGGTGTGCGGCGCATTATAGGCGAGATACATGAAGAAGGGCCGGTTTTTGTTCGCGTCAATTGCGGCCAATGCATTGTCGGTGAAATAGTCGGTCAGATGACCTTTGGGGCGGAAGCGTTCACTATCCCCCCAATAAACCGCGTGCGGCAGGTTCGCCCATAAAAAGCGGTCGATCGGATCCCATGGCAGCTTCGCATTGACGACCTGCGGGTCATCTTCGGCCATAAACAAATCGCCGCCCGCGCGCATGCCAAGACTTTCGTCAAACCCCTGCGACGTTGGTCGCAATGGTTTGGCTTCACCCAGATGCCATTTGCCGATGTGGATATTGTGATAGCCTCTTGCTTTCAATATCTCGGGCAACATGATTTCCGCATTGGGCACACCCATGTCGGCATAGGCCGGCAGGTCACGGTTCAGCTCTTCATGATAGATGGTTGGATAGGGTGAATTCCCATCATTGTGCGCCAGATTTGAGGCAAATGCGGCTGGAATAGAGGTAAATTCAAAACCGAACCGTGTCGGATAGCGCCCCGTCATCAATGCTGCGCGCGAAGGCGAGCAGGTGGCATTGGCGGCATAGCCATTGGCAAAGCTGACACCCTGTTTGGCAATGGAATCGATGTTCGGCGTCGGCACCGCGCCACCAGCAACGCCGCCACCGTACAGAGAAATGTCATTCACGCCCAAATCGTCTGCCACAATCAGGATGACGTTGGGTGGACGTTTGCCAGAGGGTGCGACCGCAGGACCCTGCGCCCATTCAACGGGACGGTTTTCGCCAATCGGTTCGCGCCATTCGCTGATGATACCGGGAATGTAGATTTTATATTGCTGAAAACCCAAATAGCCCGCGCCGATCAACAGCGCCAATGCCCCGATCCATGTCCATTTTTTCATTCTGGGCTCTCCGCTTGGGTGTGCCTTGATCGCCGCACGGACAGACACAGAAACAGCAATATCACGGGTAGCGAAATCAGGCTGACATAATGTTCGGGCGGGTGATGGCCGCTGACGGGCACATGCTTGATCCAGCCCGACCAGCTAAGGAGCAAGCGCTCGATCAGAGACACCAAAAGGAACAGCGGCACGAGCGCGCGATAGCGTAATGCGACCAAGAGGGTGACGATGCCGTGCGCAATCTGCGTAGCGCCCGCCCAGGCAAACATGCCGAAAATCATCGTTGGATTGTGGCTGAGATCAAGCCCTGCAATCACGCCCGCACCGCCATCAGGCAGGAAACTGTGGATCATCCCCGGCACGATCCAGCCAATGCCATAAAATGCCAAAAACCACGCCGCGTAACGGGATCCACGATAATGGATATTCGTACTAGGTGGCAGGAAAGCGTTCATCCGGTGACCGTTAAGACGGCCAGATGCGCAAGAGCCGCCGCAAGCGCCAAGATGAGCGCAACGGTGACGCGTGGGCTGACGTAGAAAGACACAACCCGCTGTGTCGGGAATGAAAATGTGGCAAGCGTCCCGAGCAGCTTGTCGGGATGGCCCTCCATAAAAGCGGGGTCCCTAACCAGCTTAATCATATCGCGGCGGCTTCGGTAACGCATGAGGCCAAAGACGGTCCAATCGGGATCCGCATCGGTGTTCCAAGCATCAATATATCCGCCAACCTTGCGTCCGACCATGCCGGGATGGCCGCCATTGCGGAATAGAGCCGGCATGAAGCGTTGCGAATAGCGCTTCAGCAGATCAAAGCCTTGGACCATTTGCCCGGTTTTGGGGTCCTCAACTTGCTCCATCTGCGCTTTAACCAGATTGAGCATGACAAACTCGCGGCCGTCATCGGCTTCAAGGAACGCGCGCATAACCTGCTGGCTATTTCCAGTGCCCTCGAAACGCCCCGCCATTTGCGCAAGAAACGTATCAATTTCCGAAGGTTTCAGCGGGCCAGACCAATTGTCATACCAAAGCCGAAATAGGCCATAGGCAAGCAATGCCGTTCCCCAGATAATCCATGCTGTCACGGCGCTAGCTATCCTTCTTCTTGGCGCGCTCGGCATCGCGCCGCGCCTTTGCTGCCTTTTGACAGGCGGGTGATGTTTTTTTGATATTCTTGATTAGGCAAGCGCGGACGTTTTCGCGGCTAAAAGTCGCCAATTCTGCGGAGCAATATTTGCGGATATCGGGCATGCACGCTTCGCGCACATTGTCTTGCGCCGACAGCGGTGCAGTTGACAGCAGCAGCGCGGACGCCGCTAAAATGAAGACTGCTTTTGACATCCTTGTCTTTTCCTTCACCCAATTGTCTTTTGCGTCCCGCGCCAACGTAGTGGAATATTATTGGCATTAATTGTGCCAAAATATATTTGCAATCGCTTTTGTCGCTTGCGCCAGCGGCCGTTTGCCGCAAAACATGGCGGCATGACCAACGCATCGCACAAAATGACATCACGCGCAGAAGCGCCGCTGGCCGATGGCCGGCGGGAACGCAGCCGGTCTAGCCGATCGAAGATAGTCGCGGCGATGGTCGATCTGGTCGGTAAGGGCGATGTTGCACCCAGCGCCGCGCGTGTTGCGGAAGTCGCGGGTGTTGGGCTCCGCTCGGTTTTCCGACATTTTGACGATATGGATGAGCTGTACCGCGAAATGGGGGAGGTGATTGCGGCGCAGGTGATGCCCATCATCCTCGAACCGCCAAGCGGCGCAAGCTGGAAGGAAAAGCTGTTCGACATTGCGGACCGGCGGGCGATGGTTTTCGAAACCATCCTGCCTTACCGGATTTCGGCCAATCTCAAACGCTTCCAGTCGCCTTATTTGATGCAGGATTATCGCCGGATGCTGCGGCTGGAATCCGAAACTATCGAGGCGCATTTGCCGGCGGCGGTAAAGGCCGATGTGGCGGGTACCCGTGGTCTCAATGTTATATTGAGTTTCCAGACATGGCGATTGTTAAGGCATGATCAGGAATTGCCTTTTGAGGACGCCAAGGCTGTCGTGCGGCGTTTGCTGAGCGATGCCATGTCCGGCATGCCGGAGGATTGATGCAGCGCTCTGGTCTCGTTCTCGGTCTGGCGCTGCTGTTGTCCGCCTGCGGCGATGCAGATGTGCCGCCCGAAACAATGTGCACCGGCCTGTCAGACAACAATATGGTCTGGGTCCCAGGCGGCAGCTTCGTCATGGGGGACGATCCGCATTACCCAGAGGAAGGTCCGCCGAAGACCGTTGTGGTCAAGGGGTTCTGGATCGACGCGCATGAAGTGACCAACGCCCAATTTGCGGCCTTTGTAAAGGCAACCGGTTACAAGACCATATCGGAGCGCGATCCGCCCAAGCTGCCCGGTGCGCCGCCCGAAATGCTGGTCCCGGGTTCTGCCGTGTTCAATATCCCGTCGGACGATGACCCGCGTTGGTGGCGCTGGGTAGTGGGGGCGCACTGGCGACATCCCTCCGGTCCTAAAGAGACCATTATTGGTCGCGACAACGAACCCGTTGTCCAGATCGCCTATCAGGATGCGGAGGCCTATGCGCGGTGGGCGGGCAAGGAATTGCCGAGCGAGGCGCAGTGGGAATATGCTGCGCGCGGCGGTGCGGTGGCTTTGCCGGAACCGGTTGATGCAAAGGGCAAACCGCAAGCGAACTATTATCAAGGCGTCTTCCCGGTCAAAAACCTCAACGCCGACGGCTATGTTGGCCGAGCGCCGGTGGGTTGTTTCAAACCAAACGGATTTGGTCTGTATGATATGATCGGCAATGTCTGGGAATGGACGAGCGCCAGCGGATCGCGCGCCGATGCTAGCGAACCGGTTAACATCATAAAAGGCGGTTCCTATCTCTGCGCTGCCAATTATTGCGCGCGCTACCGCCCCGCGGCGCGTCAGTTTCAGGAACGCGGATTGGGGACCGACCATATCGGGTTTCGGCTGGTCGACACGAAGAAGGCTGGACCAGCTTCTTGACCCGCCATCGATAATATGACACCTTGAGTGCCAATATCACTTATTCTAGGGATGAATGCATGAAAGTCCTCCGCACACCCGATAGCGCCTTTGCCGCAATCGACGATTTTCCTTTTGCGCCAAATTATGTGGAGATTGCCGATCCCTCGGACGGCACGCCATTGCGCGTGCATTATGTGGATGAGGGACCGCGCGATGCGCCGGTGGTGTTGATGATGCATGGTGAACCAAGCTGGAGCTATTTGTACCGTCACATGATCGGCCCGGTCGTCGCGGCCGGCTTTCGCGTTGTTGCGCCTGACCTTATTGGCTTCGGTAAATCGGACAAGCCCACGAAAAAAACCGACTATAGCTATGCACGCCATGTAGGCTGGATGCGCCAGTGGATCGAGGCGGTTGGTTTGAGCAATATGACGCTCGTCTGTCAGGATTGGGGATCGTTAATCGGCCTGCGCCTTGTCGCGGAAATGCCGGACCGCTTTGCCAGCGTCGTGCTGTCCAATGGCGGCTTGCCCGAAGGCGGCCCGCCACCGCGCGCTTTTGCCATCTGGCGCGCCTTTTCCAAATGGAGCCCGTTTTTCCCGATTGGCAGAATCGTGAATGCCGGGGCAAAGCGCGCACTCAGCGCGGCTGAGATCGCCGCTTATGACGCGCCGTTTCCTGACAGCCGCTACAAGGCAGGCGCGCGGATATTCCCGAGCTTCGTTCCGTTTGAAAATAACGTCGCAATCCCCGATCAGAAACGTGCGTGGCAAGTGTTTGAACAATGGGACAAGCCGTTCCTGTGCTGCTTCAGCGATGGCGATCCCGTCACGCGCGGCGGCGAAAGCCGCTTCATCGGCCGCGTCCCCGGTACAGCGGGGCAGCCGCATTGCACGTTGAAGGGCGGTCACTTCATTCAGGAAAATGATCCGCAAGGCTTCGTCGACTGCATCCTGAAAGTGCGATAATCATGAAGATCCTACGCACGCCTGAAACAGCTTTCGCCGACCTTCCGGACTATCCGTTCGCGGCACATTATGGTGAGGTTGAAACGCAGGGCACACCACCCTTGCGGCTGCATTATGTCGATGAAGGCCCCCGCGATGCTGCGCCGATCCTTCTGCTGCATGGGGAGCCGACCTGGTCCTATCTCTACCGCAAATTTGTGCCCCCGCTCGCCGCGGCGGGGCACCGCGTTCTGGCACCTGATTTGATTGGCTTTGGCAAGTCGGACAAGCCGGCCAGCCGCGACGATTATAGCTATGAACGCCATGTCGCGTGGATGAGCAACTGGCTGACGCAGCTTGATCTCAACAACATCACGCTGTTCTGTCAGGATTGGGGCGGGTTGATCGGGCTGCGGCTGGTTGCTGCTTTTCCGGATCGTTTTGCACGGTTGGTGATTTCAAATACCTTTCTGCCGGTTGGCGAGAATATTGGCCCAGGTTTTGATGGCTGGCGCGCATTCAGCCAGGCCACGCCTGAATTCAAGAGCGGCCGGATCGTTGACGGCGGCTGTAACCGCGCACTGACAAGCGCCGAGATTGCTGCCTATGATGCGCCGTTCCCTGATGAGAGCTTTAAGGCCGGCGCGCGCCAGTTTCCTGTGCTCGTGCCCGTGACCCCTGACCATATGTCGGTTGCGGAAAACGTCGCCGCGTGGGCACAGCTTGAACGCTTCGACAAACCGGTGCTCACCTGCTTTGGCAATCAGGATAAGGTGCTCGGTCATCTCGACACGGAAATTCAACGCCGCATTCCCGGCGCGAAGGGGCAACCGCATTGCCGTATCGACGCCAGCCATTTCTGCCAGGAAGATCAGCCGGAACAGTTGGTCGCGTTGATCCGCAATTTCATCGCGGCGTAGGTGATGACCGGCGGTTAAGCCGCCCTCCGCCGCCGTCTGCGCCACCAGATCACGGCCGCTGTTACTATCAATAATAGCCCGCCCACGGGCCATAACGCGATGAGCCGCGGGATCAGCAATGTGCGGAGCGCATTTGCGAGTATCTGTTTGGGCGCGGTGTACC
This sequence comes from Sphingorhabdus sp., assembly GCA_044353705.1. GTDB lineage: Bacteria > Pseudomonadota > Alphaproteobacteria > Sphingomonadales > Sphingomonadaceae > Sphingorhabdus_B. The sequence continues at coordinate 7,163 of JBILBJ010000048.1, forward strand.
CATCCGGCATCGGCAGCACGTTGTTTGCCTTGGCAAAGGCGGCGTAATCGGTTTGCATAGTCGCAAAACGTTCGGGGTCGGAACCGGACAGATCGGTGGTCTCGCCGGGGTCGGTGGTAATGTTGTAAAGCCGCCAGCGGCCATCGCCATAAGGCGGCAGGTTTTTGACGAGCTTATATTCGCCTTTGAAAAGCACCGTATTGCCCGACAACTCATACCCCAATGGCTTGTCCGCCGAATGGACGGACGATGCAGCCCCTGTGAGCATCGGTGTCAGGTCCATCCCAATCATGGGCTCGACGCGGCGTCCCGAAAAACTGCCTTGCTGCGGCGCGACCCCGGCAAGCCTCAGCAAAGTCAGCGGCATATCGGTAACATGGGCAAAGCCCGATGCAATGCGGCCACCCTTAATCGCCGGGTTGCCTGGCCAGGCTATGATCATCGGGACACGCAAGCCACCTTCGTTCGCGGTAAACTTATACCCACGCAGCGGCGATGCCGATGCACTCGCAAATCCCGCACCTTGTGCGGTCAGCGAACCCGGGCGTCCCTGTTGGGCGATGCTTTGATCATAAAGAAGATTGGCGTTCCAGCGCGTAAATGCGCCCATGTTCATTGGGTCAGTCGCTTCCGCGCCATTGTCCGACAGAAACACGAATATGGTGTTTTCATATGCACCGATCGCCTTCAGATGCGCAATCAACCGGCCGATTTCGCGGTCCATGGCCGTGCCCATGGCAGCATAGGCAGCCATTGCACCCGCACGTTGCCGCTGTTGCTGTGCCGATAACTTTGACCAGTCACCACTGGTGCCCATGGTCACCATCGCAACGTCCGCGGGCATCACGCCTTTGGCAATCGCTGCGGCACGGCGCTCTTTGCGTAGCACAGTCCAGCCAGCATTGTAGCGCCCGGCATAAGCCGCAATGTCGGCATCGCGTGCCTGCACCGGAATATGGTTCGCGATGAAATTGACCGATGCCAGAAACGGTTTTCCGCTAGCCCTGCCGCGGTTGATATAGCCGATCATCTTGTCGACAATCAGCGTTGAGGAGTAAAAGCGCTTCGGCAATTTGGCCGGCTTTCCATCGTCACTCCACTCGGTCTTGTCATAAATCAGCAGATTGGGCTTATCTTCAAAATTGTCCGCGCCCGATTGCGCCAGCGCGAGCGCGTGGTCATAGCCGCGTGCCGTCGGCAAAGTATCGGGCGTGTGGCCCAGATGCCATTTGCCGGTCAGATAGGTGCGGTAACCACCCGCGCGCAGCTGGTCCGCAATGGTCACGACGCGGTTGTTCAGATGCGCCTCATAACCAGGCTTGCCGAGATGTTCCGGCGGAATGGTCTCTGGCATATTGCCCAGACCCGCGCGGTGGTTGATCACGCCGGTTTGCAGCATCGCGCGCGTTGGTGAGCATGACCCTGCCACATGGAAGTTCGAAAAACGCACGCCCTTGGCGGCAAGCGCGTCGATATTGGGTGTTGCAATCTCTCCGCCGAAGGCCCCGACATCGCTAAAGCCCCAATCATCCGCTAATAGGATGACGATATTGGGGGCCTTTGCTGGCGCGGACTTTGCGCCAAGTGTGGCCGGGCTGAGCAACGCCAGCGCCATCAATAAAGTTGCGGGTCCTTTCAGCTTCATTGGTTCTGCAAAGCCTCAAGACAGCCCGTCTGCGCAAGCAGCGGATCAATGCGCGCCTGTGCATTTGCATCCAACGCGGCATAGCGCGCGCGCAAATCGGCGAGGCATTTTACCTGATATTTGAAAACACCCTGTGTGTAGGGCAGGCCCATCGCGGTGATGTGGAAGCTATCTTCGCCTGCCTCAATCGCGGCGGCGTTGGCGAGGAGGAAGGGCATGTAGATTTCGCCCACCTGTTGCAACCAAGCGGTGATAATAGGCGCAAAGGGCGCATCCGCCTTATCCCATTCGCCGGTTATTCCCGACATATCGTCAATATGGAGCAGCCAACGAAAGCTATAAGGAAAATCTTTACGCATCATCGCCTGCGCCGTGGGGTCAACGCCCAGCTGTGACAATTGGCCGTACATACTGAATTCCGCCATGCTGGGCCGCGAACCGAACAGGCAATGTTGGTCCACCACATGCGCCTCCAGCGCACCCAGAATTGCGCGGGTTGACGCCTCGATCAATGGGAAGTTTTCAGCCGCGCAGCCGACAATCGCCATGCGGCCGACTTGGCGCGCCCGAAACTGTTCGGCATAGCCCTGGCTCATCGCCAGCCCGCCGCCCTTCATGGCATCAAAAGCGAGCCAGCGGCTCATCTGGATTTGGTCGACCTCCTCCAGCCAGCGATAACCGAACATCGCCTTTGTTACCCACTCATCGGCGAAATCCTCAATCAGATGCGCGATAAAGGCGTGCGCCGGATCGGGCGGGATGACCGAACGTTCGGTGTGCCGCGCCTCCAGATCATAGATCAGCGGCGTTGAATCATTGTGAAATGTCCCATCGGGATATTCCATCACGGGAATGACGGGGGCCTTGACCTTGCTGAGCGCGTCGCGCGAATCTGCGCCATGCACCCACAGATGCGGGATGCGCCGATAGCGCATAAGCGCGCGCATCTTCATGGAATAAGGCGATCCGAGTGCGCCGTTGATCGTGTACATGGCCGTCGTTCCTTCCGTCATGGCGGGCAGATATCTGTAATGGGTCATATTGACATTATCAATGCCAATATATTTGCTGCGGCATAATTAAGAAAATTGACAGAATGTCATATTTGATGATATGTCAAATACATGAAAAGCAAAGTCGATAGCCTGCCGGGCACCAAGCGTGAGCGCACCCGCGACCAGTTGCTGGTGTCGGCACAATCCTTGTTGATGGGCGAAGGTGCCGCAGCGCTCGGCCTGCGCCAGATTACCACCCATGCCGGCATGGTGCATGCGAGCTTCTACAATTATTATCCTGATGTTGCTGCGCTGCTCGGCGATTTGGGCGAGCTGCTCGGCGCAACCCATGCCGTGGCGATGGCAATGCCCAGCAAAGGCGATGAAGACGCGGCAGCGCGCTTTGCACGCATCACGCGCCAGACGTTGCGGATTGTGGCGGAGCAGACCGATTTTGGCCGGCTGATGTTTGACATTGGCTTGCCGTCTGACCGGCTGGGTGCCGAGTTGCGGTTACGGTTGAAGATGGACATTGAAGAGGGTGTTGCGAATGGTCTCTTCACGGTGGCGGATGTCGATGTGGCAGCCTCTATCGTTGCGGGGGCGATTACCGGTCTGGCACTTGATCTGCATCGGGGTGTCTTGACCTTCGACAAGATTGATCCCGCAACTGCCCAGCTTCTGATATATTTGGGGCTGGATGCCGCCGAAGCAGAGCGGCTTGCGCACGCGGCTTTTGATTTTCCACCGCCACCCCAATTGCCGATGCGTTGGCTGGCGCTGCCCCAGTTGCCAAAATCACAAACAGGAGGCACGCCATGAAGCGCACAACACGCCGCGGCATCGTGATCGAAAAAGGCGCGCAAGATTTCGAAGCGGCGCTGCTCGGTACCAGCTTTAATGCGCAAGACCCGGGACG
>JBILBJ010000221.1:0-3154 GCA_044353705.1 Sphingorhabdus sp.
CGATCTGGCGTGCGGCGAAAATGGTTGGGGCGAACTTGGCGCGGTATACAACCATGTCCAAACGACGCTCGAGCAGACCGATAAGGTTCTGCGAGGTATCGCCCTTCATGTTGCTGGCTTCCTGATACGCACGCTTGAACTGCTTTTCAGTTACGTCGCCATAATAGCCCTTAAGCTTCTGCTTGGCGCGCAGCTGAATACCATAATCGGACAGCTTGCCTTTACGGCGCTGACCATGCTGGCCGGGGCCATATTCACGCTTATTTACAGGTGATTTTGGACGGCCCCAGATGTTTTCACCCATGCGGCGGTCAAGTTTATACTTCGAGCTTGTGCGCTTCGTCATTTTAAGACTCCAATTGCTAACAACGTTGTTTCCGGTCCCGCGCGACACATTATGCATGTGCCGGACACCTGCTTCACCGGAATGCAGGGTCGATTGCGAAGCGGCGCCTATGGCTGCAGATCGGCCATATGTCAACATCTGGCTCGACTTTAGGCACGCCCAACCGTAAAGGCGCTGCCATGAGCAGCACTGTTAGCCCCAAAAATCCCGAGAGTTGCACGAACATGGTTGACGTGCGGGCAGGCGTTGACGCCGTTGATGCGCAACTGGTCGATCTGCTGGCGCAACGCTTTGGCTATATGGATGCCGCGGCGCGCATCAAGACCGAACGCAATGCGGTACGGGATGAAGCGCGCAAGCAACAGGTTTTGGCGAATGTCAAAGACGCCGCACGCAACGCTGGCATTCCCGCAGACGTCGTTGGCGACTTATGGGAGCTTTTGGTTGAAGCCTCCATCGCCTACGAACTGGAAAAGTGGGATGCCAATCGCGCTTAAGGTTTAGATGCCGGTGTCCATTTGCGGCGGCATAGTGGTGCCCGCCTTGCCTTTGACGCTAAGCTCAGACGCAGATTCTGCCTGATCCCATTGCCCTTGCGTCTTGCATTGCTTTTTTGCGATGCGGCTGCCGGTGAGACCGGTTGTTCTGCAGATCTTCTTTGGCTTTGCTTTTGGGGCTTCCTGCGCGGCTGCATCTGTGGCGCGTGGCGCTGCTTCTGATGTACCCGATGCGGCCAACAAAAGACTAAAAACTAAAGTGCTAATCATGAAATGCTCCTTGTTGCGCATGGGTGTAAACAGCGGGGGCGCTGTTACATAGTCTCTATTTTTCGGCTGGTCGCATTCTGTTCAATGTCGTCAGCACCCCGCGTAAAGTTCGCACTTCATAGGCGTTCCAGGCAGGCTTTGTGAGCAAGTTGCGCAAGGTGCGCCGAGTAACCGGCGCACGATCGATCGGTGTGAAGTAATTTAACGGCTCCAGCATCGCATCCAACTGGGCGATCAGGCCGTCTAGCTCAAACTGTGACGCTGGCGGTTCCAGATCCGTTTTGGGTGGGCTGGCAAGCGATTGGGTTTTTGACCATTCATAGGCGCACAGAATGACCGCCTGCGCGAGATTTAGCGATCCAAACTCGGGATTAATGGGAACAGTGATGATGGCGCGCGCAACGTTGACTTCATCGCTTTCAAGACCGGAACGTTCCGCACCGAACAAGATGGCGCTTCGCCCGGTATTGCCAACAACCTCTTTGGCCGCTGCCTCAGGCGTGATGACCGGCTTGGTGACGCCCCGTTTGCGCACGGTCGTTGCATAGACATGCGAGATGTCCGCGGTCGCTTCGGCGAGCGTCGGAAAAACCTGTGCATTGGCGAGCACGATGTCTGCGCCAGATGCCGCAGGGCCTGCATTCGGGTTTGGCCATCCATCACGCGGCGCGACAAGGCGCATTTCCGTCAGCCCAAAATTCAACATGGCGCGGGCGGCTTTGCCGATGTTTTCGCCCAATTGCGGACGAACAAGAATGATAATGGGCGCCGAGCTCATTTCTGCGCCGCTTCAACCACGCTCCCGGCGAAATCTTCAAAATCCTTCGCTTCGCTGAAGTCTTTGTAGACCGAAGCAAAGCGAATATAGGCAACGCTGTCGAGCGCCTTTAATCCGTCCATGACAAACTCGCCGATGCGCTTGGATTCAATCTCGCTTTCACCCAAGGTCTCCAACTGCCGCTGAATGGCGGAGGCGAGCTTTTCAATCTGGGCATGGTCGACCGGACGCTTGCGGCACGCGACCGAAAGCGAGCGTTCAAGCTTTTCGCGCTCAAACGGCTCGCGCTTGCCGTCGGTCTTGACCACCGATAGCTCACGCAATTGAATGCGTTCAAACGTCGTAAACCGACCGCCGCAACCTTCGCACTGCCGCCGTCTGCGGATAGCGCTATTGTCTTCGGTGGGACGGCTGTCCTTAACCTGGCTATCGTCGTTTCCGCAAAATGGGCAGCGCAATTATTTTTCCTGATTCTTTTTCTTGTTTACGTGACGGTAGGCAACGATGCCTGCGCCAATCAATGCGCCTGTTGCCAGTCCGATTGGGGCAATGACAGCGGCTGCAGCACCGATGGCGGCACCGCCAGCAACTTTCTTGACGGTATCTTGATCCGCCAAATGCTTGCCGGTGTGGAACGCATCCTTGGTCGCGCCCCACAATTCATCAGCGGCTTCACCGACATAATGCTTCGCTTGGTTGGGGAAGCTTTCGGCCGCAAGCTGCTCAGGCGTTTTGGCACCACATTGCGGACAAAACTTCATCCCTTCGCTATATTCGGCATTACACTCGTTACAAAATCCCATGGTCATTTCCCTTCTGTGTATTAGATGGGTAAGTCACCAATATAATTCAAGATGGGTAGATTGGGAAGCGTGCGCAAAGTGCCTCGGCTTCGTCCTTGATCCGGGCTTCGATCTGGCCGTCGCCTGCCTCTCCATTGTGACGAAGGCCGTCCACGACATCGGCGATCATCCTGCCGATCTGACGGAATTCCGCCGGACCAAAACCACGGGTGGTGCCAGCTGGCGTGCCCAAGCGCAGGCCCGACGTGACAAAAGGCTTTTCTGGATCGAACGGGATCGAATTTTTGTTGCACGTAATCGAAGCACGGTCGAGCGCATGTTCGGCATGCTTGCCCTTGGCTTCTTTGGGCCGCAGATCGACCAGCATCGAGTGGTTGTCGGTGCCGCCGGACACGATGTCGAGTCCTTGTTCCTGCAACGAAGATGCAAGTGCCTTCGCATTTTCGACGACATTGGCCGC
>JBILBJ010000049.1:0-10508 GCA_044353705.1 Sphingorhabdus sp.
CGGTCGCCATGATCTCCACCAAGACTTCACCAGCCTTGGGACCCTCAAGGTCAAGCTCGACAATCTCAAGTGGCTTCTTCGCTTCAAAGGCAACTGCTGCGCGCGTCTTCATGGTAATCGGGTCTCCTAAACTTAACCAAATCGTTGGGCTGGTTGCGCCCTTTTATTTGAACACAATCGTGCGGTTGCCGTTCAGCATCACGCGGTGCTCCAGATGCAGCTTGACCGCCCGTGACAGAACCCGGCTTTCGGTCTCCTGTCCCTGCGCGATGAGATCGTCAACTGTATCGGCATGATCAACGATTGAAACATCCTGAGTAATGATTGGACCTTCATCAAGGTCGGGCGTCACATAATGCGCGGTAGCACCGACCATTTTGACGCCGCGCTCATATGCACGGTGATACGGCTTTGCCCCTTTGAAGCCCGGCAGGAAGCTGTGGTGAATGTTGATAACGCGCCCATCAAGCTTTCGGCACAGCTGGTCTGAAAGAACCTGCATATAACGGGCGAGGATGACGAGATCGACATTCTGTTCTTCGACCATCGCCAGCAGCTTGGCTTCTTGTTCCAGCTTGTTTTCTGGCGTCACCGGCAAATAATGGAATGGGATGTCTTCATGCTCCGCGCGGCGCTGCCAATTTTGGTGGTTGGAAACGACGCTGGTTATTTCCATCGGCAACCGCTTGGTTGCTGTGCGGTAGAGAAGGTCGTTGAGGCAATGGCCGCCTTGGCTAACCATGATCATCGCGCGCAGCTTCTTACGCAAATCGTGAATGCGCCATTCCAACTGGAACGCCGCAGCAACAGGCAGGAACGCCGCCTCGAAACTTTCCTTTGTCGAACCAGCAGGGCATGTGATCGCGATCCGCATAAAGAATCGTCCGGTTGCTTCATCGCCATATTGCGAGCTTTCGACGATGTTGCAGTCTTGGCTGGCAATTGAATTGGCCACCGCTGCGACGATACCCTTACGGTCATCGCAAACTATCAACAGTACAAAATCTGCTCCCATACTCATTATCAATCCTCATCTCGCAAAACGTGGCACCGCGTAGCCGTCGAAGTCCACGCTATCCATTGCCCTCATCCATATATTAGGTCTTCTAATCGCAACATGTAGATGAAATGATTGGTCGGGGAATTTAATTTACCAATCACGAAAATTTGGTCAATTGCTTGACGGGGGCTGCAGTTTCAGTCTTACTGGTGGAGATTTAAAGCCCCCAGAACATTGGGGGAAGGTTGAGGGGACGAAAATTGAAAAGTTATTTGAAAATTTCGACTGCGGCACTTGTGATTGCATCGGCGAGTGTCGGTATCGGCATAAACCCTGCATTTGCGCAGCAAACAGCTGAAGAGCAGGATCGCGGTATTGCAGATATCGTTGTGACCGCAACACGCCGCGAAGAGTCGGCCAACCGGGTACCGCTTGCAATTACTGCCTTGGGCGGTGAATCGCTGAACGATCTCAACATCACGAAATTCGATAAGCTGATCGAATATTTGCCGAATGTTCGCGCTGCTTCGCGTGGTCCAGGTGCGTCGTCCATCTTTATCCGTGGTCTTTCAACGGATTCGCCAGGTCTGCAAATCGCCGGTACCGCTGGCGCGCAGCCTACGGTCGCATTGTACATCAATGACGCGCCAGCATCGCTCGTCGGACGTAACCTTGATCTTTATGCGGTTGATCTTCAGCGCGTCGAAGTTCTGGCAGGTCCGCAGGGCACTCTCTTTGGCGCAAGTGCGATGGGTGGCGCGGTCCGCTACATCACCAACAAGCCTGATGCGAGCGCGTTTGGCGCTGGTTTCAACTCGAGCTATGCCTTTACCAAGGGTGGCGAAGAAAGCGTCGCTGGCGATGCCTTTATCAACATCCCGATCATTCAGGACAAGCTGGCAATCCGCGCTGTGTTCTATACCGACCGTCAGGGTGGTTATATCGACAATATCGCAGGAACATATCAAATGCCGTTCAACGGCAATGTGGGCGTCGCTGGAAAATTGCCAACGGGTAACCCATTGTTGGTCATGCGCGCAATTCAGTCTTGCCAAGCCACTGCCACGACTGCGGTTCCGAATTGCACAGGTAGTCTTTACCGTGCGCCAACACGTCAGACGATCAACAATGACGCATTTGTAGAAGATAACTACAACGACGCGACTTACCGCGGTGGTCGTGTGGCGCTGACTTGGAAGGTCACGGACGATTGGTCTGTCGATCTGATGCATGTGCGTCAGGAACTCGACACGGACGGTGTATTCGACTTCGAACCTGATGTGGGCGACCTGAAGGTTACCAAGTTCAATGACAACTCGCTGCGCGACCGCGTAAGTCTCTCGACATGGGGCGTAAATGGTCGCCTTGGCGCTCTCGATTTGATCTACACCGGTTCGTTCCTGAAGCATCGTGCAACGCAAGTTGCCGATTATGCCGGATATTCGAACATCGGTCTCTATCTGCCTTATTATGAATGCGATCGCGGCGTGTATTACACCGCAGCGTATAACGGCAATATCGGCAATACCTGCTATGCGCCGAGCAAAAGCTATCAGGTTCGTAACCGGACTGAGCGTATGACGCATGAGTTCCGCGTAACAACGCCTGCTGACAAGCGTCTTCGCGGTACCTTTGGTTTGTTCTACGATGATAACAAATTGTTCGACAATACCGACTGGTCCTATCTGCAACAGGCCGCTGGCTTCATCTATCGTCGTGCACCCAATACGTCGGTAAACGCCAATGACAAGAGCGTGCGCTCTGTCAATGTCGGCTTCTTCAACGACATCCAGCGTAAGGATACGCAGTTTGCTGCTTATGGTGAAGCGTCCTTTGATATCGTTCCGGACAAGCTAACTTTCACCGGCGGCCTTCGTTATTATGATGAAAAGGCTTCCATCAACGGTTCGTCGAACGGTAGCTTTGGCGGTGCACGTGGTGTTTATAACGCCACTACCGGAACCTACACGGCTGCAACTTCAGGTCCAACGACGTATAATGTCAGCGCCAACCTGAACGTGCTTTATGCAGATGCGTCGCCAGCAAAGTATAGCGGCACGTTGTACAAAGCCAACTTGACCTATCGCCTCGATGAATCTTCGTTGATTTATGCGACTTACTCGGATGGTTTCCGCCCAGGTGGCTTCAACCGTCGTCCTTGCCGCGTACCAAGTGCGATTTGCCCTACCAATGCAGACTTTGTCCGTTTGGGTACCTATGTACCTGACAAGGTGCAAAACTATGAAGTTGGTGGTAAATTCTCGCTGCTTGATCGTCGTTTGCAGGTTAACTTCGCTGCGTATCAGATTGACTGGAGCAACATCCAGATCACTGTTTTCGACCAGAACATCTCGAACCAGACATTCACCACGAACTTGGTGGATGCACGGATCCGGGGTCTGGAAGGCGATGTAACGTGGCGCACTACGCCGGAATTGACGTTTAACAGCGCATTTTCGTACAACGACTCTGAAATGACGAAGTACCGGAAGAGCACAACAGTGCTCCGTCCGCTCGGTGGTCCGCTTGCTTTGAGCCCCAAATTCCAGTTCAATGCACGTCTGCATTGGGAAAAGGAACTTGCCTCGGGTCTTGCTCCGTTCGCCCAGATTGGTGTTCATTATGTCGGAAAGAGCATCTCTGACGTTATCGACAACGTAAACATCAAGTATCAATCATCCAATCCGACACTCGGCTATGCTGGATCCATTCCTGTCACCTACAATGGTGTCACGGTCCGTCCTGGCGATGTTATCGCGCCAATTCCAGGTGCACAGAAGCTTGACTCATACAGCACGGCTTCGGCATCGCTTGGTGTCTCGAAAGACGAGTGGCGTTTGGAATTGTTTGGTGACAACCTGACCGACGAACGTCCCGAGCTTTACAAGAGCGGGAACGACGGTGAGCTGCGTACAACGACTTCGCGTCCACGCACAATCGGCCTGCGTTTCTCTTACAAGATTTAAGCAACATGGCGGGCGCCCCTGGGAAACCGGGGGCGCTTTGCCACATTTGCATTTCTGCGTTGCGTCAAGCGTATGAAGTGCGGCAGGGTTCGTGCAACCGTTCGTCACAATATGGGAGAGTAGGTGACAATGTTGGCCGAGGCCTCGCAGGATAATATTGACGCCATGTTGCGTGAAGCGCGGTCGCATTTGCAAAATGCCCGCTTTGCCGACGCGGAGGCTTTGTGCGCGCGCATATTGGAAGCCGCGCCAGATAACATTGATGCTCTTTACACTTTGGCGGTAACGCAACGTATGCAGCGTCAGGTTCCTGCGGCGCTCACCACACTTGATAAATTGATTGCGATCGACGCTGGCTACGGCCGCGCATGGCAAGAACGCGGGCATTGTTTTCGTGATAGCGGTTTGCCAGAAGAGGCAATCGCAGCGTACCAGCGCGCAGTGACCCACAACGGGGCATTGGTCGCAAGCTGGCGTATACTTTCACAAATGCATGATGCAGCAGGGCGCGAGGGGCCTGCTAATTTTGCGCATGCCCAATATACCCATCTTTCCGCACTTCCGCCTGAGTTGCTAAGCGTTGCTAGCTTCATTCAGGAAGGGCGTATCTACAAGGCAGAGCAATTGTGCCGTGCGTTCCTGCAACGCAACGGTCATCATGTTGAGGCGATGCGCCTGCTTGCCGACATCGGCATGAAATTCAACGCCTATGACGAAGCGGAGTTTTTGCTCGAGTCTTGCAAGGTTCTGGAGCCCGATAATGTCAGCGCGCATTTCGATTATGTGAAAGTATTGCGCAAACGCCAGAAATTCGAACTGGCACTCAGCGAAGCTTCGGAACTGCGCGCAAAAGAGCCGGGTAACCCAGAGTTTGAAATGCTGTACGCCAATGAAAATCTGGCCGTTGGCAATTTTGATGAAGCGATGCTGATTTATGAGGCCCTGCTCGGGTCTATGCCGAATAATCCAGGCATAAACCTGACCTACGGCCATGCGCTTAAGACCGTCGGGCGGCAGGATGACGCCATTTCTGCCTATCGCCGCGCCTATCAAGTTCGGCCAGACTGCGGTGATGCCTATTGGAGCTTGGCCAACCTCAAGACATACCGTTTTGACGATAGCGAGATTGCCCAAATGCGGGAACGACAAGCGTCGCCCATGACGGCGCTTGATGACCGGTATCACCTCTGTTTTGCCTTGGGTAAGGCGCTTGAGGATCGCGGCGAACATAGTGCTTCGTTCGAATATTATGAGCTTGGTAACCGTTTGAAGCGCGAGGAACTGAAATATGATCCCGCAAGACTGACAAACGAAATGCGGCTGCAGCGCGAATTGGTGACCACGGATCTGCTTGGGAAATTTTCCGGTGCAGGCTGCCCCGCGCGGGACCCGATTTTCATTGTCGGCTTGCCGCGTGCGGGTTCGACCTTGCTCGAACAAATTCTTGCATCGCACAGTCAGGTCGAAGGGACGATGGAGCTCCCGAATATCTTTGCGTTGGCCTTCCGGCTTGACCGGCAGCGCGTTGTGGGCGAGGCGCCCGAATATCCCGGCAACTTGGCGGATTTGACGCACGAAGACGTCACCCGTTTTGGCGAAGAATTTATCCGCGACACGCAGATATACCGCAAGGGCGGCACACCCTTTTTCATTGATAAAATGCCGAACAATTTCCGCCACATCGGCCTCATCAACATGATTTTGCCGAATGCCAAGATTATCGATGCGCGGCGCGGGGCCATGGGATGCTGTTTCAGTGGGTTTAAACAGCTCTTCGCCGAAGGTCAGGAATTCACCTACGGGCTTGAGGAAGTTGGCCAATATTATACGGACTATGTGCAGTTAATGGACCATTGGGACAATGTGTTGCCCGGTAAGATATTGCGCGTCCGTTACGAGGAAGTCGTTGCCGATCTGGAAACGCAGGTCCGGCGTTTGCTCGACTATTGCGGCCTTCCTTTTGAAGAGGCGTGCCTCAATTTCCACCAGACCGAGCGCGCGGTTCGCACTGCGAGCTCGGAACAGGTGCGACAACCGATTTTCAAAAGCGGTGTTGATCAATGGGAGAATTTTAGCGAATTTCTCGATCCGCTGCGTAAAAAATTAGGGCCTGAACTGGCTGCAACCTGAGGAGGAATTTTATGACTGACAATGCGCCGACTGGTCCAATACGTGTCGATGAAGTCTCCTCGCTGGGACAGCGTTGGTATGTCCTCATTATCATGATGCTGGTTTACACGATCAGCATCGCTGACCGTTATGTTCTGTCCACATTGCTTGGACCGATTAGCAAAGAATTGAACCTGACGGATACGGAGACCGCATGGCTTGGCCTTCCGCTGGCGCTTTTTTATGTCGTCATGGGTATCCCCTTGTCATGGTTATGTGACCGGACCAATCGTCGCAACCTTCTGGCGGCGTCTGTTGCCGTTTGGTCATTCATGACAGCCATTACCGGTTATACGCGCGGATATTTCGATTTGTTGTTGGCGCGTGTTGGCGTTGGTATTGGTGAGGCTGGGGGCACACCTGCGTGTAATTCCATCATTGCTGACTATTTTCCTGCTGACCGGCGCTCGATGGCCATGACCGTGTTTGCACTTGGCGCGCCCATTGGGGCGTGGCTTGGTTCGGACATTGCGGGCTATGTCTCTACATTATACGGGTGGCGCGCCGCTTTCTTAGTGCTGGGCGTACCCGGGATCATTTTGGCGTTGATCATCATGGTAACGATTAAGGAACCCAAACGCGGGCGCCTTGATCTCGTGCAGGAAGAAAAGGCGCCGACGGTCATGGAAACGCTAAAATTCCTCTGGTCACAAAAATCGGCGGTGCATGCGATGACCGGAAGCGGCCTGTCTGCATTTTGGGGTTGGGGTTTGATGTGGTTCACACCGTTATTCCTGCAGCGCACTTATGGCATGGATGAAGGCGAAGCCGGCGGCATGTTAGGCTGGATTTACCTTATCGGCGGTATCGGTGCGTCGTTGTTGACCGCATGGGTGGTGGCGCGCCCCACTTATACCGATCCCCGAAAAATCGCCCGTCTTTTGGCCGTGGTAACGGCATTGGCCACTGTCCCGTCATTCCTTGCATATTATACACGGGATCTGGGGCTGGCGCAGGTCATGTGGTGGTTGTTTATTCCGGCCATTTATTTCTACATCGGCCCGGCATTTGCATTGTGTCAGAATTTGGCTGCACCGAAAATGCGGTCCATGGCCGTGGCGATATCTTTGCTTGTTGCCAATGTGCTCAACCTGATTATCGCGCCGGCAATTGTTGGCGGCCTCAGCGACTTTTTTGACGCTGCAGGTGGCGGCAATGCTGATTCCCTGCGTCTTGCACAGCTCATTCTCGCGCCAACCGGCCTGTGGGCGGCATGGCATTATTGGCGCGCCGAAAAATACATAGTTGAAGATCAAAAGAGAGCCATTGGATATGTCTAATTCGCCGCTGAAGTCTTATATCAATGGCGCGTGGGTTTTGCCTGCGACGTCCACTGCAACGGTGGATGCAGTCAACCCTGCTACCGAAGAAGTCTGCGCCGTCGTCGCTGTTTGCGGCCGTGACGATGTCGAATTGGCCGTCACAGCCGCACGCGCTGCGTTTGACGGATATGCTGCGACCACGCTTGAGCATCGCATTGCGTTGGTGGAAAAGCTGATCACCATTTTCGAACGGCGCTATGGAGAAATGGTAACCGCCATTTCGACCGAGATGGGCGCGCCCTACGATTTGTCGCATGACGCGCAGGCCGAAAGTGGCCCCGGCCATTTACGCGCAACGGTTAAGGCCGTGCGTGAAATGGCGTGGGATTATGATGTTGGCACAGATGGCATCGTCACGCATGAGCCTATCGGTGTTTGCGTGCTGATCACGCCGTGGAACTGGCCGATTAACCAGATCGTGTGCAAGGTCGGTCCCGCATTGATTACGGGCTGTACGATGGTTTTGAAGCCAAGTGAAATGGCGCCTCTTTCTGCTCAATTGTTCGCTGAAATGGTTGATGAAGCAGGTTTCCCCAAAGGCGTGTTCAATATGATCCATGGCACGGGTGCTTCCGTCGGTGACGCGCTGACCAGCCACCCTGAAGTCGATATGATCTCGTTTACCGGATCGACGCGTGCAGGCGTCCAGATTGCCAAAAATGCCGCAGATACCGTAAAGCGCGTTGCGCAGGAACTGGGTGGCAAGTCCGCCAATATCGTCTTTGCCGACAGTGATGTGGAGGCCGCGGTCACGCGCGGTGTGCTGCATTGCTTCGGAAATACCGGTCAGTCGTGCAACGCCCCGACGCGCATGCTTGTGGAACAATCGGTCTATGATGAGGCGGTTGCGATTGCAGCACGCGTTGCGAAGGCCGCGAAGCTTGGCGACCCGATGGAGAAGGGCCCGCATTATGGCCCCGTGGTCAGCAAGGCACATTATGACAAGATACAGGGCCTGATCCAGGTCGGTATCGACGAAGGTGCACAGCTTGTTGCCGGCGGCACAGGCCGGGCCGATGGCTTTGACCGTGGCTATTATGTGAAACCTACGGTTTTTGCGGGCGTTCATAACAAGATGCGTATTGCCCAAGAAGAAGTGTTCGGCCCTGTGCTGGTGCTGATTCCGTTTAAGGATGAGGCGGAGGCCATCGCGATTGCCAATGACTCGCCATATGGTCTCTATGCCTATGTGCAGACCGGTGACTTGGACCGCGCACGCCGTGTTTCGCGCTTAATGCGGGCGGGCGGTGTGAGCATCAATGGCACGAGCCAAGACTATATGGCGCCATTTGGCGGCTACAAACAGTCGGGCAATGGCCGGGAATATGGCGAATTTGGTGTGCGTGATTTCCTTGAGATCAAATCGATCAGCGGGTTCCGCGTTCCATGAAACTAACCGATATCGAAACCTTCGTCGTTGGTAATCCGCCACCGCATTTTGGCGGCCGCTATTTTGTGTTCGTGAAACTGACAACCGACAGCGGTGTGTCGGGTATCGGCGAGGCATATTGCGTCCCGTTCGAACCGCACCTGGTTGCCAAAATGATAGAGGATGTGTTCGCGCGTTACGTCGCCGGCAATGATCCGCACGATATCGAAAATATGTGGCGCCGCGTCTATTCCAGCGGCTTTACGCAGCACCCCGACCTCACGCTCATGGGCGTGTTGTCCGCGCTCGAAATGGCCTGCTGGGACATAATTGGCAAGGAAGCCAATAAGCCGGTGTATAAGCTGCTCGGCGGCCAGGTGCACGAACGGTTGCGCGCCTACACTTATATCTACCCGCGGCCCGGTGACACAAAGGATGTTTATCACGACCCCGATCTGGCGGCAGAACGGTCGGCTGAATATCTGAGCCAAGGTTTTACCGCGCTGAAGTTTGATCCTGCTGGACCATATTCGGCGTTTGATGGACGCCAGCTGTCTTTGGAGGCGCTTGACCTGTGCGAGCGGTTTGCAAAGTCCCTGCGCGAAGCGGTTGGCATGAAAGCAGACCTATTGTTCGGGACACATGGTCAAATGACGGCCGCAGGCGCGATCCGGCTCGCCAAACGGCTTGAGCCATATGATCCGCTCTGGTTGGAAGAACCCGTACCCCCCGATGCGCCTGAGGAGATGGCCAAGGTTGCACGGGCAACGTCGATACCGGTTGCAACCGGTGAACGGCTGACGACCAAATATGATTTCGCACGGCTGCTGCGGGCAGGCGCGGCTGCCATATTGCAAATGAACCTCGGGCGGGTTGGCGGCATATTGGAAGCCAAGAAGATTGCCGCAATGGCCGAAGTTGATCATGTGCAGATCGCACCGCATCTATATTGCGGCCCCGTGGTGGGCGCTGCCAATATCCAGATTGCGACCTGTTCGCCCAATTTCTTGATTCTTGAGAGCATTGAGACGTGGGGCGGTTTCCATACGGAAATTTTGAAATCGCCCATCCGGTTTGAAGAGGGGCATGTCATCCCATCAACTGCGCCCGGCTTGGGGGTCGAACTGAACGAAGATGTTGCCCGCGCAAATCCCTATACCGGCGATATGCTGCACCTCGAAATGACGCAGCACCCCGTTCAGTGACCGAGGAATTTGACTATATCATCGTCGGCGCAGGCACGGCGGGCTGTGTGCTGGCCAACCGGCTGACCGAAGATGGCAAGTATAGCGTCTTGTTGTTGGAGGCCGGGGGAAGCGATCTTTCGATCTGGATCCAAATGCCCATTGGCTATGGACGCACCTTTTTCGATAAGCGGATTAACTGGATGTACGATACCGCGCCCGTTGAGGCGCTGGGCGGTCGGCAGAGCTATTGGCCGCGCGGTAAGGTCGTTGGTGGATCAGGCTCCATCAACGCGATGGTCTATGTGCGTGGTCAACCCCGCGATTTCGATGATTGGAAAGCCTTGGGCAATGCAGGCTGGGGTTGGGATGATGTCCTGCCCTATTTCAAAAAGTCAGAAGATTTTGACTGGCACAGCGCGCACCATGGTCAGGGTGGGCCGCAACATGTCACCGACATCTCTCCCTTTGCCCATCCGATTTGCCGCAGCTTTATTG
>JBILBJ010000222.1:0-3077 GCA_044353705.1 Sphingorhabdus sp.
ATTCCAGACGCAGGTTGCGCGGCTGTTCGGTTGCGATGTTGCCAACGCATCGATGTACGATGGTTCGACCGCATGTTGGGAAGCCATTGGCATGGCGGGCCGCATCACGAAGCGCAGCAAAGCGGTACTCTCGTCGGGGCTGCACCCGCATTATGTCAGCGTGGCCAAAACGATGGCGCAATATACCGGCGACACGCTCGATACTGCCTTGCCGGAGCTTTCGCCTGGCACCGATAGCGCACGCTTGCTGGATGCCATCGACGACGAGACAAGCTGCGTTGTGGTGCAATATCCCGATATTCTCGGCCGCATCGAAGATCTGTCGGCGATTGCGGCCAAGGCGCATGAACATGGCGCACTGCTGATTGCAGTCGTCACAGAGCCAGTCGCATTGGGTGCCATCAAGGCGCCGGGTGAAATGGGCGCGGACATTGTTGTGGGTGAGGGGCAGTCGCTTGGCGTTGGTCTTCAGTTCGGCGGACCTTATGTCGGGCTGTTTGCGTGCAAGGAAAAGTTCGTTCGCCAAATGCCCGGTCGCTTGTGCGGCGAGACTGTGGATGCCGAGGGCAAGCGCGGTTTCGTGCTGACGCTGTCCACGCGCGAACAGCATATCCGTCGTGAAAAGGCGACATCAAATATCTGCACAAATTCAGGCCTTTGTGCATTGGCCTTTAGCATTCATCTAACGTTACTGGGTGAAAAAGGGCTGCGCGGATTGGCGGAGCTCAATCATGGTCTTGCGGTTCAAGCCGCTGACCGGCTTTCGCAAATCTCTGGCGTTGAGCTCGTCAACGACACATTTTTCAACGAATTCACCTTGAAGCTGCCGAAGGAAGCGCGCCCCGTCGTTCGGGCATTGGCCGACCGGAAAGTCTTGGGCGGCGTCTCCTTAGGGCGTTTGTATCCCGATGTGGATGCGCTCGCCAATGGTCTGCTTGTTGCCGTAACCGAAGCCGCGACCATGGAGGATGTGGAAACATTTGCCACCGCATTGCAGGAGGTGTTGGCATGAGCACGATCAATCAAAGCGGTTGGAAACCCGAAATGGGCAGCGCAGGCGAAACTGGCCCCGCGACATATACCGGCAACAAGGCGCTGATGCTGGAAGAGGCATTGATTTTCGAAATCGGCACGACCGGAACAACGGGCGTTGATCTGGCCGACGCGCCGAAGGTCACGCCGCGCCTCGGCAATTTGGCCCGCCATCGCGACATTGGCCTTCCCGGTCTGTCTGAACCCGAAACGGTGCGGCATTACACCCGCCTCAGCCGTCAGAATTATGCCATCGACTTGGGCTTCTTCCCGCTGGGCAGTTGCACGATGAAGCATAACCCGCGGCTGAATGAAAAAGTCGCGCGGATGGAAGGCTTTGCGGATGTCCACCCGCTGCAACCCGTTGAAACGGTGCAAGGCGCATTGGCGGTGATAAACGAGCTGGCGGTTTGGCTGATAAAACTTACCGGCATGCATGGCGTCGCCATGACGCCGAAAGCTGGCGCGCACGGCGAATTGTGCGGTATTCTTGCTATCAAAGCGGCACTCGAAGCGCGCGGCGACCCGCGCAGCGTTATCCTCGTCCCCGAAAGCGCGCATGGCACCAACCCTGCGACAGCGGCCTTTGCCGGTTATGCGGTCGAAAATATCCCGGCAACTTCCGAAGGCCGTGTTGACTTGGCTGCGCTAAAGGCGCGGCTTGGTCCCGATGTGGCTGGCGTGATGATCACCAATCCCAACACCTGCGGCCTGTTCGAGCGCGACATGAAAGCTATCTCAAATGCGGTCCACGCTGCTGGCGGCTATGTCTATTGCGATGGCGCGAACTTTAACGCCATCGTCGGCCGGGTACGCCCGGGCGATCTCGGAATCGATGCGATGCACATCAACCTGCATAAGACGTTCTCCACCCCGCACGGTGGTGGCGGTCCGGGTTCGGGGCCGGTCGTTTTATCGGAAGCATTGTCACCTTTTGGTCCGATACCATTTACCGAGCGCCACGCAGACGGGCGCTATACGCTGGTCGAAGAAGAAACGGCCAACGAGCGCCATCCGCACAGCTTTGGCCGCATGGTTGCCTTCCATGGCCAAATGGGCATGTTCACGCGCGCTTTGTCCTACATCATGTCGCATGGTGCCGATGGCTTGCGTCAGGTCGCCGAAGACGCCGTGTTGAACGCCAATTACATCCTGCGCAGTCTTGAGGATGTGCTTGATGCGCCCTTTGCGCATAGCGGGCCATGTATGCATGAGGCGTTGTTCAGCGACAATGGCTTGGCCGAGGGCTTCTCCACGCTCGACATCGCCAAGGGCCTGATCGACGAAGGCTATCACCCGATGACGGTCTATTTCCCGCTCGTCGTGCATGGCGCGATGTTGATCGAGCCGACCGAAACCGAGAGCAAGGCTACGCTTGACCAGTTTATTGGGGCGATGCGTTCGGTCGTGCAACGGGCGAAGGCAGGGGACCCGATGCTGAAATCCGCGCCCCATCACGCGCCACGTCGTCGCCTGGATGAGACACAGGCTGCGCGTAAGCCCGTGCTCGTGTGGCGCGAACCCGAACAGGCAGTTGCGGCGGGATGACCACGCCGCAGCCTTTTGTGTTTGAACGCGGTCCCGAGGTAAAGCGGCACGCGCCATCGACGGTGCGTAATCGCGATGTGATTGCGGAGGCGCTTGCCAAGCTGCTTCCAGAGAGCGGGCTCGTGCTGGAAATCGCGAGTGGCACAGGCGAACATGTGGTGCACTTTGCCAAGCTGTTCCCCGCGTTGACATGGCAGCCGACCGACCCCGATCCCATCGCTGTGGCGTCTATAGACGCGTGGCGTGGGGACGAGAATGCGGTGAATGTCTTGCCTGCAATGTTGCTGGATGCGGCGTCCGACTGGCGCATTACTGAGGCCCATGCGGTGCTGTGCATCAACATGGTCCATATCAGCCCATGGGCAGCCACGGTCGGTTTGCTGCGCAATGCGGCCCGAACGCTTGGACCGTCCGATCCGCTGTGCATTTATGGGCCATTCCGGCAGCGCGGTGTTACCCTTGCGGAGAGCAATGCTGCATTTGATGCGTCATTGCGC
>JBILBJ010000223.1:0-3076 GCA_044353705.1 Sphingorhabdus sp.
CACCGGCCGTGGCGATGAAGAAGTGGATGGAGACCATCCCGTTCTGCCACCAGAATGTTCCGAGGGCACCCACGGTGACGATCAATGTCACGCCAAACATCCACCGCATCAGCCGCCAATAACGGCGCCATGCGAAGTTGGCATATTCAGGATCATCGAGGCGGGAAGGACGAGTCATAGCTTGATAAGGTCGCCTTATGCTATAAGTTCCATCGGGGGCAAGGACATAGGGAGAGAGTCGATGACGATTTCTGCGATATTGGCCAACCATCAAGGCAATGTGTTCACGGCTGCGCCGCACGAAAGTGTCGGTGATGTGGTATCGCGGCTTGCCGAAAACCGGATTGGTGCCCTGCCCGTTGTAGACGGCAAAACCGTGATCGGCATTTTTTCCGAACGCGATATTGTCTACGGAGTCGCGCGTCATGGTCCGGCTTTCCTGACCAAGACGGTGGCGGACACCATGACGGCACCAGCCATCACTGTTGCGCCCGATACGGCAGTCCTGTCGGCTTTATCGCTGATGACAAAACGGCGCATTCGCCACCTTCCAGTCATCCACGGTGATGACCTTGTCGGCTTTGTCTCCATTGGCGACTTGGTGAAGCACCGTATCGACAAAATTGAGGCCGAAGCTGCCGCAATGCGGGATTATATCAGCATGGCCTGACAATCATTTGAGCGAGGTGCTGGCTACCTTCACCGGTTAATCCGACAACTATCGGGGATTGGACGGCGATGTTGTTGGCGCCGAAGATGATGCGGCTGGCGGTGCGGTCATGTTCGATGCCGGAACTGGGGCATAAACGGAATTCGGCGCGTACTTCATATTCCAGTCGGCCAGATCGCGTTCATATTTCACATACGCATCGTAAAAATTGACAAACACGCCATCAATGTCGGAGAGCCCGCCAATGGCATATTCCGGCAATGCACCTGTAGGAACAGTATTTGCCTCAGTCACTTTGCGCAGCGCCATGTCACAATATTGCGCGCGGACGGGCGGCAAAGCGAAGTAGTTATACAAATCGGTCATACGCGTATCGCGCGCCCGCAACCCATTTTGTCCGGGGTAGCGGGCGACATATTCACGGTCGACCGCTTTGCTGGTTTTCGACAAGACCACCTTATGAATGACGATGAACTTGTTATACTCGGTCGCGATCTGCCCCCATATTGGCCCTTGGCAATTTAATGCCGCCACGTTCAAAGCCGACCGAAAATGCCAGATTTGTTCATCGCGGCTTAAACCGCGGTTGGGCGTTACGCGAACGCCATCAAGCCCGACCGGCGGGATCGTCATCGACAGCGCCGCGCCACCGGGTGGCAATGGCATTGCGGGTGGAGGCGGCGCAGGAAGTGGAATGGGTGTAGGTACGACTTTTACTGGCGCTTGGGCGCAGGCTGCAACCGCAGTCACCATGATGATGGCAGCTAGATTTTTCATGCCCCGACGCATTTGCTCTCTCCGATTTGCTATTCCTGATTCCAACAGGATTTTCGTTCGAATGAAAGGCCCTGTTCGACCAAATCCCAAAGAAAATGGCCCAGCGGTTTCCCACCGGGCCATATTGTGTCGTTCAAGCTGAATAGCCGATGGCTTATTCGCGATTACCGAGGAAGCTCAGCAAAAACTGGAACATGTTGATGAAGTCCAGATACAGCGTCAGTGCGCCCATGACTGCAGCCTTGCCAATCATTTCTGTACCCTGAAGGTAGAAATACTCGCTTTTGATACGTTGCGTATCATAAGCTGTCAGACCAGCGAAGATGAGCACACCTGCACAGCTGATAACCCAACCCAAAGTGTCGGAGCCGAGGAAGATGTTGACGATCGACGCAACAATCAAACCGACCATACCCATCACCAGAAAGCTTCCCCAACCACTGATGTCTTTCTTGGTTGTGTAAGCCCACAGGCTCAATCCAGCGAAAGCCGCTGACGTTGCAAAGAAAGTCTGCGCGATGGATTCACCGGTGAACATCATGAAGATGCGTGCCAGCGATAGGCCCATCAACACCGCAAACCCCCAGAACATCGCCTGAAGCGTGGCAGCGGAAAACTTTCCTTGGCCAAAGCTCATCGCCATTACAACGACAAGTGGCGATAAAATGATTACCCAGCTCATCAGGCTTGGGTTCACCATAAGATTTCGTGCCAGTTCGGTCTGTGCAAACAGCATCGCAACGATACCTGTCAGCAAGACGCCTGACGCCATGTAATTATAAACCTTGAGCATATGCGAACGCAGACCAGCGTCGACAGCAACGTCGCCTGCGCGCGTACCTGCAAGACTTGACTGGGTCCCGGTTACCCGTGGATCGGACCACTGTGCCATGACTTAATTCTCCTCAAACCACGGCAACATAGCCGCTGGAACAGTATATTGGAGGAATTCGTTCCAGATTCAAGCGAAACACGACAAGTGGCATTCTGATTTTTTACTGCTGCTCGGCAATGGCTTTGAGGAATGCCGTCTGGTTCCCCGCGCACTTTCGCCAAACTAGGTCCGCGCATGCTGTTCGACGCATTGAAAGGCAATTATCGTTGCGCAGACTGCCTGTTGTGCTAGCCATAGCAGCAGAAGGCGACAACCGCGATTGAGGGAGAGCAAGGTGAGTGTGACGGTCGAAGGTGAAAACAACGGCGCTATTTCCCCGCAAGCAGAGGTTAAATCGCCTGAGGCCAGCAGCTACAGCTGGTATGTCCTCTTTGTCCTTGTAATCGTCTACATACTCAACTTCATCGATCGCCAAATCCTCAGCATTTTGGCTGTCGATATCAAAGCAGACCTTGGCCTGACCGATGCCGACATGGGCTTTTTGGGTGGCGCAGCGTTCGCGGTGTTTTACGCTTTATTCGGTATTCCGCTTGGGCGACTTGCCGATAATTGGAGCCGCGTAAAGCTTCTATCTATTGGCCTTGCCTTATGGTCGATCATGACCGCCTTGTCGGGCTTTGCGCGCAATCAGGTGGAACTGACCTTGGCGCGCATGGGCGTTGGTGTTGGCGAAGCGACCGCCAGCCCCACGGCTTATTCACTGATTTCCGATTATTTCCCGAAGCGGCAGCGCG
>JBILBJ010000224.1:0-3070 GCA_044353705.1 Sphingorhabdus sp.
ACGGTGTGCATGAAGTCCGCTTCAACCAACTCCGCCGTTTTGCCGATGGTATAGCCTTGGATAAGCTCCGTCACTTCCGCGCCCACCATATGCGCGCCCAACAGCTCGCCGGTTTTTGCGTCGAACACGGTCTTGATGAAGCCCTCGGCCTCACCCAGCGCAATCGCTTTGCCGTTGCCGAGGAACGGGAAGTTGCCGACTTTGACGTCATAACCGGCCTCTTTCGCCTTGGCTTCGGTCAAGCCAACGCTCGCGACTTGGGGGTGGCAATAGGTGCAGCCGGGAATGTTCTTGGGGTCCATCGCGTGCGGATGCCCGCCAGCAATGGCTTCGGCGGCAATCACGCCTTCATGGCTGGCCTTGTGCGCCAACCATGGCGGTGCGGTGATGTCACCGATGGCCCAGAGGCCGGGTACATTGGTGCGGCACATGGGATCGGTTTTTAGGAAACCGCGGTCCATTTCAACGCCAAGCGCCTCTAGCCCGATATTTTCGGTGTTGGGGACAATGCCGATGGCAACGATGCAATGGGTGAATTCGGACGCAATTACATTGCCGTCCTTGCCCTTAATCTTCGCAGAAACGCCCGTCGCGGTGGTCTTGAGTTCTTCAACCCCTGCCCCGGTCATGATCGTCATGCCCTGCTTTTTCAGCGCCTTTTCAAGGAAAGTCGAGACATCTGCGTCTTCAACGGGCACGATGCGGTCGAGCATCTCGGCGACGGTCACTTCCGCGCCCATATCATTGTAGAAGCTGGCAAATTCGATGCCGATCGCGCCCGATCCGATGACCAGCAGCTTCTTCGGCATTTCGGGCGGCACCATCGCGTGGCGATAGGTCCAGATGCGCTTTCCATCGGCAGGCACAAATGGCAGGTCGCGGGCGCGCGCACCGGTGGCGAGGATGATATTCTTCGCAGTCAGCTCTTCGCTCTTGCCGTCTTTGGTGACCGTCAGTGTGTTCGCTGCGATCAGCTTGCCGTCGCCCATATGGACGGTGATCTTGTTCTTCTTCATCAGATGCGTGACGCCCTGATTAAGCTGCTTGGCAACCCCACGCGACCGTTGCACCACCGCGTCGATATCCGCGGTGATATTCGCCGCCGTCAGGCCATAATCGCCCGCATGCTGCATATAATGATAGATCTCTGCCGAACGCAGCAATGCCTTTGTCGGGATGCACCCCCAGTTAAGGCAGATGCCGCCGAGATTTTCCCGCTCGACAATCGCGACTTTCAGCCCAAGCTGCGCGGCGCGAATGGCCGCAACATAGCCACCGGGGCCACTGCCGAGGACGATTAGGTCGTAATCAGACATATTACGCCACCAAACCCAAAGGCTTCTCTACCAATTCCTTGAACACCTTCATCAACTGCGCGCCGTCTGCGCCGTCGATGGCGCGGTGGTCGAAGCTGCCGGTGGCGGACATGACTGTGGCGATGGCGAGGGCGTCATCGACAATATAGGGCCGCTTTTCGCCTGCGCCGATCGCCATGATCATCGCTTGTGGTGGATTGATGACGGCTTCGAATTGCTTGATGCCCATCATGCCCATGTTGGAAATCGACGCGGTGCCACCCTGATATTCATGGGGTTGCAGCTTGCCTTTCTTCGCGCGCGCAGCGAGCTCGGCAATTTCGGTCGAGATTTTCGACAGCGACTTGTTCGCAGCGTCTGTCACGATGGGCGTAATCAGGCCAGTGGGCACCGATACCGCAACGCTGATGTCTGCGCGGCTGTACTGCAACATATTGTCGCCGGCGAAGCTAACATTGCATTTGGGCACCTGAATAAGCGCAAGGCCAAGCGCCTTTATGAGCATGTCATTGACCGAAAGTTTGATGCCGCGTGGTTCCAGCGAGGCGTTGAGCTCGCCGCGTAGCTTAAGCAAAGCATCGAGGCGGACATCGACGGTGAGGTAGATGTGCGGGACCTGCTGCTTGGACTCGGTCAGACGGCGCGCGATGGTCTTGCGCATGTTGGAGAGTTTGACGACTTCGTGCGGGATGTCGCCACTATCCACCGTAAGCCCTGAGCCTGTCGAAGGGCGGCTGTCGACTGTGGGGCGTGCTTCGACAAGATCAGCACTAACGGTATCTTTAGCGGAGCGTTCAACGTCAGCTTTAACGATGCGGCCATTGGGACCAGTTCCGCTAACAGCAGCGAGATCGACGCCCGAATTGGCTGCGATGCGTTTCGCCAATGGACTGGCCTTGATGCGGTCACCCGAGGAATGCGATGGCGCGGCAACGGGCGCGGTGACTGGCGCTGGCGCTGAGACAACGGCCACTTCAGCAGGCTTTGGCGCTTGCGTGGCGACAGGAGCAGCTGCCTTTGGCGCCGCGGTCGCTTCGTCATCTTCACCCTGAATAATCGCAATGATCGTACCGACTTTCACGCCGTCGGTGCCTTCGGCAATGAGCAACTGTGTAATCACGCCTTCGTCGACCGCTTCAAACTCCATCGTCGCCTTGTCGGTTTCAATCTCCGCGATCAAATCACCGGACGACACTATGTCCCCTTCCTTCACCAGCCATCTGGCAAGCGTGCCTTCTTCCATGGTCGGGGAAAGTGCGGGCATTTTGAGTTCGATAGACATCGGTTTTGGCCTTTTTTGGTCGCAATTTGAAATAATCGCATAGCCAAGCTTTCCCAAGCGTCAAGCGCGATAAGGTTGCCAAGCATTCAAATTTCGCGCAGGCTATACGAATTCATAAAGGCTGGCCGCAGGGGACCATGCCGGGGGAAGCGCATGCGGACGTACCTTGTTGTCATTGATGAGACCGAAGAAGCGCGGCTTGCGCTGCGGTTTGCGTCGCGTCGTGCCGCAAAAACGGGCGGGACCGTGCATATCCTTGCGCTCGTTGAGCAGGCTGATTTTGTCGCCTGGGGCGGCGTGCAAGCGACGATTGAGGAAGAAGCACGCGACAGGGCTGAACAGCTTGTGACTGCTGCCGCGGGATCCATTTTTGACGAAATGGGTGTTCGTCCAGCGATTACCGTGAAGCCCGGCGAAGCCATTGACGTCGTCAAGGTCATGCTTGAGGAACATCCCGGCATCGCCGCGCTTG
>JBILBJ010000050.1:0-10405 GCA_044353705.1 Sphingorhabdus sp.
CACAGGCCGCTGTGGAAGGTAAGAAGGACATCCTGACCGGTCTGAAGGAAAACGTCATCGTTGGTCGTCTGATCCCTGCGGGTACTGGTTCTGCCATGAACCGCATGCGGATTGCCGCGACAAGCCGCGACGTTGCGCTTCGTGCCAGCTACAAGAAGCTTCAGGAAAGCCTGATTGCGCCAGAAACAGCAGCTGAAGAGCATGCTGCCGAATTGGCACAAGGTTCTGAAGCAGCCATCGGCGATGATGTGTTGGCAAAGGTGATTTCAGATGATCTGACCACCACTGACGCAGCCATCGATGATGTTGTGGATAGCGGCGAAGAAGAATAAGCTTCGCTTCCTTTAAGGAATGATAAAAGCCCGCTGGAAGCAATTCCGGCGGGCTTTTTGCTGTGTTATGTGAATAAATCACTGGCCTAATCATTGCGCACCACATATACAGTGACGGAAGACAATTGAGGACAGGTCGGATGTTTGAAACAATACGGGCTTGGGTGAAACGGCACCGCGTCTGGTCAGCGATTATCGCGCTTGTACTGCTATTCATTCTCTACCGCATCGTTCGCCCTACCCCGCATGACTATGAATATGTCAGCGAGACCGTCACGCGCGGCGAAGTTCTGCGCAAGGTTTCGGCCAGCGGCAAAATTCGCGCGCTGAACACAATCAAGGTCGGTACCGAGGTGTCGGGCCAAGTCACCAAAGTCTACGTCGATTTCAATTCGCCGGTTAAGGCAGGCCAAGTCCTCGCCGAGATCGACTCAACCCGCGTGCGTGCGCGCGTGCAGCAGTCTGAAGCGCAAGTCGCACTTGCCCGCGCCGGTTTACAGCAAACGGTTGCCAATGTCGCCCGCGCACGGTCGGAGCTTGAAATACAGGAACGCGATTTTGCGCGGCAACGTGCGCTGGCCGAGCGCGGTTTTGTTTCAAAGGCAGGCCTGGACATCGCGCAAAGCAAGCTAAACAGCGCGCGCAACGCCTTGCAGGTTGCACTGGCGCAAACGCAAAGCGGCAATGCGCAGATCAGCCAAGGCACGGCGGAGCTGTCCTCTGCACGGCTCGATCTGAACCGCACCGTGATTGTCGCGCCTGCTAGCGGCGTTATCATCAATAAACTTGTGGAGCCCGGCACCACCGTCGCCGCCAGTTTCCAGACCCCGAACCTTTTCGAAATCGCTGCCGACACCACCAAGATGCAGGTTGAGGCATCCGTTGACGAAGCAGACATCGGCCAGATTATCGAAGGCCAAGATGTAACCTTCACCGTCGACAGTTACCCCAATGATATATTCCGCGCCAAAGTCCGACAGGTCCGCAAAGCGCCGGTGGAAACGCAGAATGTGGTCAGCTATCTCGTCATCATCGACGTGGACAATAAAGATGGCAAATTGCTACCCGGAATGACCGCGAATGTAGAAATCATCACTGGCGCAAAGGCGAATGTGCTGCGCGTTCCAACCAACGCACTTCGCTTCCGTCCCAAATTGGCCGACCGGAGCGAACCGAAAGAAGAAAAGCCAGGGGCGCCCGCAAAAAAGGGAACGCCCAAGCCTAGTTTGTATCTGGCAGGAACCGATCTGTATCGCCCGGTCAGGAAACAGATTCAGATCGGCTTACAAGGTGACGATTATACGGAAGTGACTTCGGGCATCAAAGCGGGCGACAAAGTCCTCGTCCGGACAAAGTCCCTGAAGCCAAAGGCCCAAACCGACGACAATGCGGACGAAGATGACAGCACCGCTTCTTGAAACGCATGATCTGGTCAAAGATTATGTGATCGGTGGCGAGGTTCTGCACGCCGTCAACGGCGTTTCTTTGACCATAAAACGCGGCGAGTTCGTTGCAATTATGGGTGCCAGCGGTTCGGGCAAATCGACGTTCATGAATATGATCGGTTGTCTGGATGTCCCAACGTCTGGAACCTTGTTACTCGACGGCATTGATACAAAGACGCTCGACAGCGACGCATTGGCTGAAATCCGCAACCGCAAAATTGGTTTTGTGTTTCAACAGTTCAACCTGCTCGCCCGCACGAGCGCATTGGACAATGTCGCGGTGCCGCTCATTTACGCTGGCCTTGGCTATACCGAACGCCGGGAACGTGCGCAGGCGAAGCTTGAGGCGATGGGTCTGGGCAACCGTTTGCAGAACACGCCCGCCAAGCTGTCGGGTGGCCAGCAACAGCGCGTTGCCATTGCCCGTGCGTTGGTCACCGATCCGCTCATGCTGCTTGCCGACGAACCAACAGGCGCGCTGGATACCCAAACATCGCTCGATATCATGGGCATTTTCCAGAAACTGAACGACGAAGGCATCACGCTCATCGTCGTCACGCATGAGCCAGACATTGCCGAATATGCCGAGCGACGCATTGTCTTTCGCGACGGACGGGTCATTGAAGATGCTGCGGTCAAATCGCGACGCCGCGCGGTTGCCGGATGAGTAAGCTGCTTAACTCCATCGCTGGCTGGGGCGTCAATATTGCCATTGCGATGACGGCGCTGCGCACCAATCTGATGCGCTCCATCCTTACGACGCTTGGCGTGATGATCGGGGTGTTCTCCGTCATCTTGGCGGTAGCGGTGGGCAATGGCGCACAGGTTTCCGTAACGCAGCAGATCGCGACATTAGGTTCAAATATGGCCATCGTCGTGCCGCAGCCCGACAGCGGCAGCGGCCCGCCACGTTCCACAGACCGGGGCCGCTTAACCGAGCGCGATGGCCGCGCCATTTTGCGTCAGGTATCCGGCGTGAGCGCTGTCGCACCCCAGATCCGCAGCAGCGTCCAACTGGTCACACCGGGCCGCAGCGCCACCACACAAGCGACTGGCGCCACGCCCGAATATGGCATTGTGTCCAACGTCACCGCGTCCGAAGGCCGTTTCCTCACCGATGGCGATGTCGGTGCGGCGGCACGTGTTGTCGTGATCGGACAGACAGTCGCCGACAAGCTGTTCGCGGACGCCAATCCTGTGGGCGAAACCGTACGCATCAATCGCGTGCCCTTTAAAGTGATCGGTTTGCTCGAAAGCAAGGGCAGCAATTTGGGTAATGACAATGACGACCAAATTGTCGTGCCGATCACGACGCTGCGCCAGCGGCTGCAGACGACGGCAATGCAGGGGCCCGACGATGTGACACTGCTGTTCGTCGGTTTCGAGGATGAAGATTCACTGCTCGCGGGGCAGCAGGAAATCAAACGCATGTTGCGCGACCGCTACCGCGTACCCAAAGGAAGAATTAGTCCGTTCACTGTGCGCACAACAACGGAAATCGCCGAAACCACCGGTCAAGTGACGCAAATTTTTCAGGCCGTTTTGGTCGCCATTGCATCTATATCGTTGCTGGTGGGCGGCATCGGTATCATGAACATCATGCTGGTCAGCGTTACCGAACGCACACGCGAAATCGGCCTTCGCATGGCATTGGGCGCAAAACGCAGTGACATCCGTAACCAGTTCCTCGTTGAAGCCGCTGTGCTGTGCGTCATCGGCGGCGCAATCGGCCTGACATTGGCGGTCCTCGCTGCAGCCGTCTTCCAGCAAGTGGCCGACTTTCCTGCCCCGGTCGGGTTGGACACTGCATTGATGTCTGTCGCGTTTTCCGCAGTTATCGGCATCCTATTTGGCGGCTACCCCGCCATCCGGGCATCACGCCTCTCACCGATTGAAGCGTTGCGCAGCGAATAATTAGAATTTCCCAGACAACGTCAATTGAAGCAGCGGGTCGAGGGTGCGTTTCCGGTTAACGATCTGATCGAGCTCTCCCGATGCCCGCGTTCCGGCATAAATAAACCGGTCTCGTTGGAAACCCGCCATATCGGTCACTTGTAAACGCAATGTCCCTAGGCTGAACTTGCTATATTCGATAAATAGTGTCGATCGCGTGCCCTCATGCTGACGCCGGATCTCGTTGAAGAAATAGGCGTAATTGGGTTCCTGGACGCTGAAGGACGCGCCGAAAACAAGACCAAGGTCGGCCATATCATAACGGATATCCCATTGTTGGTGCCACAATGGACGGTGGGATATACGACGGTTCAGGCCAGTAACGGGGTCGGTCACTTTGCTCCCGTGATAATGACCAATATATTTCGCTTCGATGCCTGCGAACCCAATAGGCCGGGTAAGCCAATCCAGTGGTAATGTTATCTCCAACTCGGCATTCCATCGCTTGCTTTTGCCGATGTTCCCGGTGCCGTCAAATTGCGCAGTGATGGCTCCATTGCTGTCACGGACAGTGATGGGCACAAGATCTTCGGTATCGCTAACCAACTGATAATCACCACGGAACTGAATGCTGCCGCGTTCCAGAAACTTGTGACGGATAAGGCCGGAGAAAGTCGTTGTTTTTTCGGGCACAAGGTCTGCGTTGCCAGCGTCCACCTGATTGCCGACGGTCACATCGACCGACGTCGCAAACTCATTGAAGTTCAGCTGCGCAACCTGACGCTCGGCACGTAATTCCAAAGTGGTTTGCGGACTGATTGTCCACGTCGCAATTGCGCGGGGCTTGATAAATTGAAAGCTCCGCTCCGCTATACTGTCGCCCGACAAGGTCAGCTTGGAAAATTCTGCAATGGCGCCTGCTTCGATTTTCCAAGATGGGCCAATCGTCCATACGTCAATGACAAATGGTTCAAACCGCGTTTCTTGAACAAGGACATCGGATGCCGGGAAACTGGTCACGGCACCTGCGACCGAATTCGCCACGCTGAAACGTGCATCAAGGCGATTATAAGCCATCTCAGCGCCGAATTGGACGGCATGCCTCCTTAGCCCACTCCAGTCATTCTGGATGCGTACAACGGCTTCTGTGGGCGTGTTACGGCTGCGCGTCTCAAACAACGTCACCGGCTGCTCCATGCGGGCAATTTCGATGCTACTACAGGCGCTTTCCTGCCCTGAACGATAAAGCATTACGATTTTCGTTTTCGTCTTGGGCAAGGCAGAAAACTCAATATCACCGCCAATTTCATAATTTACATCGCTAACGGGACCATCGCGCAGCAAAAGTTCATCAGCGATGTCAACACCGGAACCGTTGAAATAGTCACCATTCCGAATGTCAAAGCTGTCGCTCCAACGCACTTGGCCATTGAGGTTTACCTTGCTCTCACCCAATTTGGTTTTGACGGCGCCACCAAGGGCAGCTTGGTCATATCCGCCTTTGCCAGTGTAAAAGCGTCGTTCCAGCAAGACAGCCGATCCCGTCTTAAATTCTTCAGGACCAAATCCGTAGACCCGTTCAGAATAAGATGACACGTTCAATTCATAGCTTGTTTCGCCCCGCCGCAGCGTTGCCGACGCATTCAACGATGGCTGGAAACCATAGCGAGTTCCTGCAACGATCGACCCTTCATAGGTACCGCTGACCTTTGCCGTCCGCTTACGGACGATGTTGACGACTTGTCCTTGCCCTTGGGTTTCGGTGTCAGCGCCGGCCTGCTCAGACAGCTCAATATACTCGACCTGACTTGCCGGAATCCGGGACAGCATCGTCCATATGTCATCGGATTTTGTGGATGGCCGATCTCCGTCGATCAGAACATTACCGGCATTTTCGCCAAAGCCACGACGCCCTTCACCTTCACTGATGGAAAATCCCGGGATGCGATTCACCATATCCAGCGCAGTAACGGGGGCGTAAGTTGTGAAAAAATCGGGTGTGAATTGCCGGCTGCCGGCCCGAACTGAAGATGCCTCGGCATTTGCGGCGCTGTCATTGGCAACAGCTTGCGACGGTACAGCCATCGCAGCCATAGCCGACGTCAACAGTGCCAGACGGAGTTCAAAAACGCGCATTAACCCTCCACGAGACCCGCGGGCATCTTCCCCATCGGTCTTTGCCGGTGCCTTAACCGACCGCAGGCCTTGGGCGAAAGCTGCGTTCGACCAAAAAGCGTAGCAATCGACGAGATACAAAGTTTTGATGCAAATTGGCTGTTGGTCGACAGCCATTACCGGTTGGCAGACAAACGCGTTTACCGTGCGCGATTCTTTTCCCGCTCAATCTGTTCGCTCAGGTCCGCTGCCTTTTTGCAGGCGCCTCGATCACCGTCGGCACAGCGTTTATTCTCCTTGGCACGTTTACGGCTGAGCTTACCAAGAGCTTCGTCGCGTTTACGCATTTCACGGCCGCGTTTTTCGTCAGCTTCCGCTTGACTGGTCGTCAAAACATCTAACGTCTTTGAAACGGCTTTCATCGGTGCGTTCGTAACATCCGACACGATCGAAGCAACGCATCCTTGGAGGAGCACACACAGCAAAGCACAAACAATCAAACGCATTTCAAAAACCCCAATATCTCGTGCAACAGGCCTATTTTAACAAATTGACCGCAATGGCGCGAACTTCTTCGGCCATATCAGCTCTTTGCAACGCTACAGCCAAGTTAGCTTCGATGTAACCTACTTTTGATCCGCAGTCATAACGATTTCCGTCAAATGTGACGGCATGGAAAGGTTGCTTACCGAGCATCTGCGCCATGGCATCGGTCAACTGGATCTCACCGCCAGCGCCTTTTTCTTGGCCTTCCAGAATATGCATCACTTCGGGCTGAAGGATATAGCGACCCGAAACAATCAGGTTCGATGGCGCGTCCTCAACCTTTGGCTTTTCAACGAGACCAAGCACCTCCGTAATCGCGCCGCGTGACTCGCCGGGGGCAATAACGCCATAGCTGGATACCGCGTGGCGGGGCACTTCAAGCACGCTGATAACATTGCCGCCAATGTTCTGATAAGCGTCAACCATCTGCTTCATACATCCCGGCGAGCCATGCATAAATTCATCGGGAAGGAATATGGCGAAAGGCTCATCACCAATGATGTCGCGCGCGCACCAGATGGCGTGCCCAAGGCCCAACGGTTCCTGTTGCCGAACATACACGCAGTTTCCGGGTGTCAGGCGTGAGCTCGCCAACACCGACGTGTCTTTGCCACGCGCTAACATTGTATGCTCAAGTTCGAACGCGATATCGAAATGGTCTTCGATTGCGCTCTTACAGCGACCCGTCACGAATATCATCTGCTCGATACCCGCTTCCCGTGCCTCATCGACCGCATATTGGATGAGCGGACTGTCGACGATCGGCAGCATTTCTTTCGGAATGGCCTTTGTGGCTGGCAAAAAGCGGGTGCCGAGACCAGCGACAGGAAATATAGCTTTTCGAACAGGTTTATGGGGCATGACTTATGCTTAGCGCTCCGATTGCGATTGTCTATGCTGAACCGGCGATCCGTTCGGCAAATCCCTTTTTCAGCTTTGCTAATTTGGGCGGAATGACCGCCAGGCAATATGCGTTCCGCTGACCTTCTCCTTCCCAATATTCCTGATGATAATCTTCTGCAGGATACCAGGTCGCAGGGCCTTCAATCGTCGTGACGATAGGCGCTGGCCAGTCCGCCGCGGCTTTCGTAATGCCTGCTTCAGCGGTCGCACGTTGATCATCGTTCAACGGAAAAATGGCCGATCGATATTGCGTCCCGACGTCATTCCCCTGACGGTTTAATTGCGTCGGATCATGCGTTGCAAAAAATATCTCCAGCAAATCGGCATAGCTGATGACTTCGGCATCAAAGGCAATGCGGATGGCTTCGGCATGCCCGGTTTGACCGCCGCAAACCTCTTTATATGTGGGGTCAACCGTGGTCCCACCAATATATCCGCTTTGCACGCTGTGCACGCCAGTCAATTGGCCAAAAACAGCTTCGGTGCACCAGAAACAACCTCCGGCGAAAATCGCTTCATCATGTGACATGTGCTTATCCTTAAGCTTGAATGGAATCCGGCGCCTTCGCGACATCCCCGCGTACCACCAGAAGATACATGGCTGGTGTGACGATACGTGATAGCAGAGTCGACGAAATCAACCCCCCGATCAATACGATCGCCAATGGCCCGTAAAGACTACCCCCAAAAAGCGCGAGTGGCATAAGTCCGCCAATGGCCGTTACCGATGTCAACAGCACCGGAAGAAAACGGACCTCTCCGGCCTTTTCAATGGCTTCACGCAGCGCATAGCCGCTGGCGCGCAATTGGCTGGTGAAATCGACCAGCAGGATCGAGTTTTTAATTTCGATCCCGATGAGCGCGATAAAACCAATCACTGCCAAGAATGAGAGATTGTTGCCAGTAACAAGAAGCGCGATGATACCACCGAACGTACCCAATGGAATGACGCCCGCGACAACCAATGCCTCTTTGAACCGGCCAAATTCGGCCACCAGAATGGCGAAAATGCTAAATAGGGCAACAATGACGACCGGGCCAAAACCGGCAAATGTCTCGTTGATTTTTTCCGCCTCACCGCCGACCGCGATACTATATCCGGGCTTCAACGGAATGGCGTCCATCTTCTTCTGCGCGTCCAAGTTCACCTTGGAAATCACCGCACCGTCGGACACCTGCGCGGTCACGCTGACGTTGCGTTGTAGATTATAACGGTAAATTGCAGCCGGCGTTGATTCCAAGGTCGGATTGGAAATTTCCGCCAACGAAACGGCCTGCCCACTTCGGTTGGACACATAGATCGATTCCAAAGCCGATATGGGCTGGGTATCGGTTAGGGGGTGCCGCACAATGATGGGATAGCTGTCGCCTTCCTCGTCCCGGTATGTGCCAGCACGCTCACCGCTGATAGCAAGTCGGACCGCACGGCGTGCGGCGCCTGCCGGCACATCCAACAGGGCTGCTTTTGCGTCATCGACCCGTATATCAAGGTCAATGCGGTCAAAAGCGACGGGATTGTTGATGTCTCTGGCCCCAGGGGTTTCGCGGAGCGCCAACTCCATTTTGGCGGCGATACGTTTGAGCTCGTTTTGGTCGGGCCCATATACCCGGAATTCAACGGGCGCGTTTATCGGCGCGCCATTTTGGAACAAGACCAGCTTAATGCGCGCGCCAGATATCTCGTCAAATTTCTTACGCAGCCGGTCGACCATTGCCCGGGATTTGGAGCCCTCCCAATTGTCCATGATAGCCAATACTTCACCATGGGTCGGATTTTCGCCGCGTTGGAAAACATTGTAAAAGACAGGCGGATTATATGCCCCGACATTTTCCGCGCGCACTTTGATCGCAGGCTCGGTCTTCAAAATCTCCGATACCTGCCGCACGATGCGACCCGTTTCTGCAACGCTGGCGCCTTGTTCCGCTTCCACCGTGACGCGGAAATAGGACGTGTCCGCATTTGGAAACAAGCTAAAACCCAGCAAAGGGATGAAGAGAAATGCCGCGCAGGTGACCGCAAGGGCACCCCACACCGAACGCCGCGGCCTATCCAGCGCCCAATGCAGCATCGGATGATAAAATCGGTCAATCTTCAACATCAGCCACTGAAGTAAGGGATTGCCGCCCTCATGCTCGTCGCGCTTCAAGATACGACTGGCAAGGAACGGCACAATTGTTAGCGATACGATCATCGAGGCGGTAATCGTCGACACGATTGTCGCGATAAAGCTCTGCGTGAATTTGCCCGCGCCCTCCGGCAAAAAGAACAGCGGAAGGAAGGCAAACACCAAAACACCCGTTGAGCCCAAAACGGCCATGGTGATTTCTTTGGTGCCATCGATAGCAGCTTCGCTCCTGCCTTTGCCCATCCGCAAATGTCGCGCGATGTTTTCGACAACGACAATCGAATCGTCGACCAACAATCCAAGCGTCAAAATAAAGCCCGCGACAACCAGCTGGCTAAGGTTAAAGCCATATGCCGAAATCGCCAGCAGTCCCGATGCAACCGACAGCGGGATCGATATCA
Source organism: Sphingorhabdus sp. (assembly GCA_044353705.1). Classification (GTDB taxonomy): domain Bacteria; phylum Pseudomonadota; class Alphaproteobacteria; order Sphingomonadales; family Sphingomonadaceae; genus Sphingorhabdus_B. The sequence goes on from JBILBJ010000050.1 coordinate 9,762, forward strand.
TGACAATCACCGAGGCGCGCCAGCCCAAGGGCAGCAGCGTGATCAGCACCAAAAACAGCGCCAGCGTAAAATCGCGCGCAAGTTCTGCGAGACGCTTGCGAATATCCCGGCTCTGATCAAACTGAACAACAGCCTTTATATCGGGCGGAAGCAGTTTCTTTTGAATCTCAAGCTCTTGGATTAACCGGTTGCGAAGCTTGGTCGCGTCCGTGCCCTGTTTTTGGTTGGCCGTAATGAAGACCCCGCGTTGGCCATTATGGCTGACCTTTACGCGCTGTTCGGCCGATCCCATTTTAATGTCTGCAACATCGTCGACGCGCAATAAGGTCCCATCATTGGTGCGGATGGGCAAATTGCGAATTCGATCAAGGTCGCGAAACGCGCCCCCTGCTTCGATGTTAAAACGGCGGGCGCCGCTGGTGACGGCACCTGCGGGAACATCGGCGCCGGCCAGGCGGATTGCGTCGACCACGGCGTTTGCGGGAATGCGCAGCTCGGCCAAACGTCCCGGGTTGATGGCGACGCTTATTTCGGGTTGGGGCAGCCCATAAATTTCAGACTGCCGGACTTCCTTGTACCGCCCCAATGCCTCGCTGATATCCCGCGCATATTTTTCCATGCGGTACCAACTGGCGGTCTCGCTC
>JBILBJ010000051.1:0-10314 GCA_044353705.1 Sphingorhabdus sp.
GCTAAGGCGCGTGTTGCCGTCCTGATTTCCGGCGGCGGCACCAATATGGCTGCGTTGCTATATGCCGCAAAACGCCCAGACAGCCCGTATGAAGTCGTTTTGGTCGCCAGCAACAATCCCGACGCCGAAGGGTTGAAGCTGGCGCAGGCGGAAGGCGTCGCCACGTTCGCACAATCGCACGTTGGCCTTAAGCGGGTGGACCATGACGAAATTATGCATAATCACATTACCAAAGCGGGTGCGGCTTATGTCGTGCTTGCGGGGTATATGCGGATATTGAGCGAAAGCTTCGTCGAAAAATGGGACGGCCGGATGCTAAATATCCATCCATCCCTATTGCCCAAATATACGGGTCTAAACACCCATCAGCGCGCGATTGACGCAGGCGATAGGGTCGCCGGTTGCAGCGTGCACCTTGTCACGGCCGACCTCGATGAAGGTCCGCTTCTTGGCCAGATAGAAGTCGCCATTTTGCCCGATGACACCGCGGGTTCATTGGCGGAGCGCGTCAAAATAGCCGAGCATCAATTATATCCGCGGACGCTGGCGGACTATGTTTCGCGGGCAACGGACCCGGATTATCTAACATCAAAAGTGCGCGAGATCGCGCTGGCCCAGCCAGAGGCCGATGAAGTGGTGTCGCACGGAATGCCCTGCTTCGGGATCGTCGGCGGCAAGAAATTCGCTTATGTTTCCATCGACCATCATGGCGACGGGAAAATCGCGCTCTTGGTCAAAATCAGCGGCGCCGAAGAACAGGCGATGCTGATTGATAGCGATGATGAGAGATATTACCGCCCCGCTTATTTCGGCGATGGCTGGGTGGGCATCAGGCTCGACCTAGGCGACACCGATTGGGACCATATCGGCGAATGGCTCGCCAAAAGCTGGCGCGCCGTTGCGCCGAAGAAGCTTACGAAATTTCTGGATATACTCGGCTCGGCCTAATCCGTTGCTGGCCTCTTAGGCTTTTTTCGAACCGCCAAGTGGGGAACATTGACACCAAGCGCGAGCTTCGCGCTTGGTGTCCGATAATCTTAGATTGATAGGGCTTAGCCGACGATTTCTTCTGGCTTGAAGAAGTACGCGATTTCAATCGCTGCGTTTTCGTCGCTGTCCGAACCGTGGACGCTGTTCGCTTCGATACTTTCAGCCAGTTCCTTGCGGATTGTGCCGGGTTCAGCATTTGCAGGGTTTGTCGCGCCCATGATGTCGCGGTTACGCTGCATGGCGTTTTCGCCTTCAAGAACCTGAACGACGACTGGGCCGCTGATCATGAAGTCGACGAGTTCGCCAAAGAATGGACGCTCACGGTGCACCGCGTAGAAGCCTTCGGCCTGTTCGCGGGTCATATGGATACGCTTTGAAGCAACGACGCGCAGGCCGGCTTCTTCAAGCATCTTGGTGACTGCACCAGTCAGGTTGCGACGCGTTGCGTCAGGCTTGATGATCGAAAAAGTGCGGGTAACCGACATGAAAAGCTCCATATTTGTAGGGGGAATTTGGCGCGCATCTAACGTCGCTGCACGTTGAGTGCAAGCTTTATGGGCCTTGGACCCATTTGCCGCCGTCTTGTTTCCAATAGCGCCGCTCTACCCCATCACCCAATGTGCGCCATGCCGACCGCGCATTGTCGGTCTGTTCCGGCGGGAAAAGATAAAAGATCCGCTCAAAATCCTCGGTCACCGCTCGCCAATTACCATCAGCCAAGGCAACAAATTTAGCGCCATTTGGCGCATCCGTATCTTGCGACAACAATATCGGCTGACGTGCATCATCGCCCTCCCCCGATTTTGCGTGCGCTAAAAAACTGTCCGTCCTCGCGGTCCACAACGCGCCGGAGATCGCATCCAGTTGGCCCGCATCATCACTGATAATCAGCAACCGCCCTTTATTGTCCAAGATTCGTTGGGCAATGGCAGGCAGAACTTTTTCAGCAGGATCTCGCGTGAGTTGGTAAAAATCGACCTGCATGTCGCGGCAACATCAACCTTCGAAATTATCCGCGACAAACCGGTCAAGCAAACGCACGCCAAAGCCGGTTGCGCCCTTGTCCCACACGGGCCCCGCTTTATCGGCCCATACGGTCCCTGCGATGTCCAAATGCGCCCATTTCACGCCGTCCTTGATGAAACGACCCAAGAATTGTGCAGCGGTGATGGAACCCGCGCCCTTGCCACCAATGTTTTTCATGTCGGCAATCGGGCTGTCGATCATTTTGTCATAGGCCTTCGAAAGCGGGAAACGCCACAGCGGGTCGCCTGAGGCCTTGCCCGCAGCCGTCAACTTGTCGGCGAGTTCATCGCTGTTCGAGAACAGGCCAGCATATTCACTGCCCAACGATACGATAATCGCGCCGGTCAATGTTGCGAGGTCGACGACATATTCAGGGTTATACTTTTCCTGAACCCAATGCAGCGCATCACAGAGAACCAGACGCCCCTCTGCGTCGGTATTCAGCACCTCAATGGTTTGGCCGGACATGGATGTCACAATGTCACCGGGGCGTTGTGCGTTGCCGTCAGGCATGTTCTCCACAAGGCCACAGACGCCGACAACATACGCCTTTGCCTTACGTCCAGCGAGCGCCTTCATCGCGCCTGCGACAGCGCCTGCGCCGCCCATATCCCACTTCATATCTTCCATGCCAGCAGCTGGCTTGATGGAAATGCCGCCGGTATCAAATGTTACGCCCTTACCGACCAAAGCAACGGGCCGCTCTTGCGCGCCGCCGGTACCGTCCCACTTCATCACCAGCAAACGGGCTGGACGACGTGAGCCTTGCGCGACGCCAAGCAGCGCGCCCATGCCGAGCGCAGCCATGTCCTTGTCATCCAACACGCTGATTTCGACGCCAAGCTCCGCGAGATGTTTACAGCGTTCAACAAAGCTTTCCGGATAAATGATATTTGCGGGCTCGGTGACCAGTTCCTTGGTCAAAGCAACGCCTTCAGCGATTGCATGATAGCTCGGCCACAGTGTGCTTGCGTCTGCAGGCGCGCCTGCAACCGTCAATGTTTCGACCGTCGGCTTTGCCGTGTCCGCCAATTTGGTGCGGTATTTGTCCATGCGCCAGTTGCGCAATGTTGCGCCATAGGCAGCCTCTGCGGCCGCTTTCGCGCTGAGGTTCGCGCCATGAATGGCAATATGTTTGGCGCCCGATGTCTGAACCTTGGCAACAATGTCGCCGCCCGCCTTTTGATAATCACCGGCTTCACCGTCGGCGACCCCGACTAAAATGATCCGAACAAGCTTACCGTCCTCTTCGTTGATGAGCAGAAAGCTTTGCCCTGCCGCAGCTTCAAAACGCGCCAATTTTGCGGTCGCATGCACGATATCGCTATTTTCCAAGGGAAATGTGAAGTCGGCGAAGGTAGTTTTTGTGACGATGAACGCGAGGACGTCTGCATCTTGGGGGCGTGCATCGGAAAAATTGATCTTCATGGAAACGATATGCCTTTTTGCGGATAACGGGATTACAGGCCTATAGGCCTAATTCCCCCTTGGATTAAAGCAAAAGATAGGGGCTAAATTTCCACTGTTAATCGTAAATACAGTGTTAAATGGGATGATGGGTGGACCCGGTGCGATAGGGGCGATAAAGGACAGCACGGTTTTTATGAACATCCCCGCCACCCGCACCTTTTTATCGCGCTTTTTGCTTGTTCCGATTTTTATCGGATGCGGGTCCGTGTCCTCGTTCGCATTTGCCGAAACGGGCCCCTCAGCAGTAGTGTCACAAAAGGCCAGCGACCAAATCGATTTCGATGCTGTTGTTGTTGAATATGACTCCAACACAGAAATCGTCACCGCCAAAGGCAATGTGATTGTCAGCCGCGAGGGTTACACGGTGCGCGCCGACAATATCATCTGGGACCGCAAAAGCGGGAGGGTTTTCGCTGAAGGCGCCATCCGCGCCATCGGCCCAGAAGGCGACGTTGCATATGGTGACAAGATTGAACTCACCGAGGCCTTGAAAGACGGCGTCATCGACAATCTGCTGGTCGTTTTGGCGGACGAAAGCCGGCTTGCCGCCAAACGCGGTGGGCGGAAAGATGGCATTTATACGCTTGATTATGCGGCATATACGGCGTGCAAAGTTATCGACACGAACGGCTGTCCAAAAAGACCGAGCTGGGAAGTGAAAGCCGTAAAGGTCGTTTACGACCCCAGCAAAAAGCGCGTCGTATATGAAGGCGCCCGGATTGAGCTGTTTGGCCTGCCGGTCATTCCACTGCCATTTCTTTCGCACCCGGTAGACGCCAAAGCTGGCAGCGGCTTTCTGGTACCCAGCATCGGCTTTTCGCGGAATAACGGCGCTGAGCTTGAGCAATCCTATTATTGGCGAATAGCCGAGAATCGGGATGCTACTGCAGCGATAACCGCTTTTTCCGGCGCAGCGCCCTTGGGCAGGCTAAATTTCCGGACGCTCGAAAAAAATGGCGCTATCGAACTGAGCGCATACGGAACCTATAGCAACCGTATCAATACAGGCGGCACCACGACACCTGTCGGTGCAGATGTTTTCCGCGGCTATCTCGAAGGCGCAGGCAAGTTCCAGCTCGACCCCAATTGGTCGATTTCGGCATCAGGCCGTTATGCATCAGACCGCACGTTTTTGCGTCGTTATGACATCAGCCGGGATGACAGGCTCCGCTCGACCTTTTCTGCCGAACGGATTGATGACAACAGCTACTTCTCGCTCGCAGGCTGGGCAGTCCAGACGCTGCGCGTAAGCGATCGCCAAGGTCTCGCGCCAATCGCGCTGCCCGAAATTGATTACCGCCTGCGCATGGATGCGCCCGTTGTTGGTGGTACAATCCAGCTGCAAGCAAACAGCCTGGCCATCAGCCGGACCGAGGGCCAAGACACCCAGCGTGCATTTTCGTCCGCCAAATGGGATCTGCGCAAAACAACCGCGCTTGGGCAGGAACTAACGCTCACGGCGCTCGCGCGCGGAGATGTGTACCATAGCGACGAAAATGCCAGCACGCTGACCGCGATATACCGCGGAGATTCAGGATGGCAGCACCGCGCCATTTTCGCCACTGCAGCTGACATTAAATGGCCTTTTGTCGGTAAAGCCTTTGGCGGTACGCAGATTCTTACGCCCCGCGTTCAAATGGTCGCCGCGCCGTCGATTTCCAATTTGAACATTCCAAATGAAGATTCGCGCGCCGTCGATTTGGAAGACAGCAACCTGTTCGCGCTAAACCGGTTCCCCGGCTACGACCGTTTTGAAGACGACCTGCGCATTACATACGGGTTCGACTGGGCATTACGCAAATCAGACTTTTCCGCTGACATCAACCTGGGTCAAAGTTACCGCCTGTCTGACCGGGGGTCGATTTTCCCTGATGGAACGGGCCTATCTGACAAAGCATCAGATATTGTCGGCAGGTCCGAATTTCGGTTCAAAGACTTGGTAAAACTCACTCACCGCTTCCGCCTCGACAAAGACAGTTTGGCGATACGGCGTAATGAGGTCGATGCCACAATAGGATCACGCGGCACATATGTTCAGGCGGGTTATCTGAAGCTCAATCGCAATATTGGCCCGACCCTCGAAGACCTCACTGACCGTGAAGAAATTCGTTTGGCCGGACGCGTGCGTGTTGCACGTTTTTGGTCGGTATTTGGATCTACAATTGTCGATTTGACGGACACCGCAGAAGATCCAACAAGTATTTCCGATGGCTTCGATCCTATCCGGCACCGTCTTGGCATTGCCTATGATGACGACTGCTTGTCGTTAAGCCTGGCGTGGCGACGCGATTATCAGCCTGTCGGAGATTCGCAGCGTGGGAACAGCTTTCTGTTCCGTCTGGCATTTCGCAATCTCGGTGTGTAAAGCATCCGGAATAAATTCGCGGAGAAGGATGCTACTGCTCATCTGCTGTTCAGCAGTGCCTGGTTACCCGTCCCCTCGAACTGTCTGTGTACTGGATGTAAATCAATGAAGTTATTCAAGCGCCTGTCCCTCGTCGCCATGCTCGTTTCCGCAACGGCGCTGACACCGCTGATCGCACAAACTGTCGGCAATGATGCTGCGCCAGAAGCCCAATTAGCCATTCCAGACGGACAGCAACTATTTGGCAAAAACGACCCAAATGTACGCCGTGCGACGGCGCAGGTGAATGGCGAAATTATTACAGGCACCGACATTGATCATCGCCTCGCGCTGATCGTTGCTGCCAATGACAACAAGCTGCCACCGGAAGAACTGGCGCGTTTCCGTGCACAGATTCTGACGAACCTGATTGATGAGACACTTCAAATTCAAGAAGCCGCCGCCAATGAGATTGAAGTCACCGACGCTGAAGTGAATCAGTATTTCAATCGCGTCGCGCAACAGAATTTCAATCGGCCCGCGAATGAGGTTGAAAAATATCTGATCTCTATCGGTTCATCCGTAGCGACGTTGAAGCGCCAGATTAAGGGCGAACTTTCCTGGAGCCGCCTGTTGTCGCGCAATGTGCGACCATCAGCCAATGTCAGCGACGATGAAGTGAATGCCATTATCGAGCGCATCAAAGCGACCAAGGGAACCACGGAATATCGTTTGGGCGAGATATATCTGTCCGCAACGCCGGAAACGATGCCAGCGGTCACCGAGAACGCGAAGAAAATCATCGATCAGCTGCGTCAGGGCGGCAACTTTGTCGCATATGCGCGTCAGTTTTCTGAAGCCTCAACCGCGTCGGTCGGCGGTGACCTTGGATGGCTGTCCTTGGCGCAGCTTCCGCAATCACTTGCCAATGCGGCCGCCAACATGAACGCGAACGAGATTCAGGCAGTTGCCTCGCCCGGCGGGATTTCGATATTGCTGTTGATCGACCAGCGTCAGGTCGCAACATCCGATCCACGCGACTCCGTGCTCAGCTTAAAACAGGTCGCGATTACGTTTCCAAAAGGCACGGCGGAAGCCGAAGTTGCGCCGCTGGTAAAACAATTTAGCGAAGAAACGCAGCAAATCACAGGCTGTGGCGCCGCTGACGAAATGGCGCGCAAACTGGGCGCCGATGTCGTCAACCGCGACGGCATTAAAATCCGCGAGCTTCCTGCACCTTTGCAGCAGGTCATGTTGGATCTGCAGATTGGACAATCGACACCGCCTTATGGCTCGCTGCAAGACGGCGTTCGCGTTTTCGTCTTATGTGGTCGTGATGCCCCGCAGGAAACGTCATCTGAAAGCTTCGACGAAATCATGTCGCGGCTGGAAGAAGAGCGCGTCAACAAACGCGCGCGGATTTACCTACGCGATTTGCGCCGCGACGCTGTTATAGAATATAACTGATGTCGGTTAGCCGACTGAAACTGCCGCTGGCCGTTTCGGTCGGTGACCCGGCGGGCATAGGGCCGGAGATAATCGGCAAAGCGTGGGAGGCCCGCCACGCGGCTGGATTGGCGCCCTTCTTCGCAATTGGCGATATCGCCAGCTTCGCACCGCACTGGAATGGTCCGGTCGTCCGCATTGAAGATCCGGCCGAAACCTTTGCGCATTTTGATACGGCTCTTCCGGTTATCCAAGTGCATAACTGCATATCGATTGTTCCGGGTATTCCGGATCTTGATGGCGCGCATTGCGCATATCAGGCGCTTGAAATGGCGATTGGCTTTGCCCGTGCTGGCAGTGCCGCCGCGTTGGTCACTGGCCCTGTATCCAAGGCGCAATTATACGCGGTGGGCTTCACGCATCCAGGGCAAACAGAGTTTATTGCAGAGCGTTGCGGCGTTTCCAAAAACAACGCCGTGATGATGCTTGCTGGCCCTGACCTCCGCGTTGTCCCGATGACGACGCATATCCCGCTCGCGTCCGTCGCGGAAAAACTTGACGGTCGGCTTATCCGCCAACGCCTGCGTGCGACAGCCAAGGGCCTGCAGCGTAATTTTGGTATAGCAAATCCGCGGCTGGCAGTTGCCGGGTTTAACCCGCACGCTGGCGAATCGGGCAATATGGGCCGCGAAGAACTGGACATATTTGAACCCGCGATTGAACAGATTCGCGGTGAAGGCATCGACGTTGTTGGCCCCTTGCCTGCCGACACGATGTTTCATGCCGAAGCGCGCGCACATTATGATGCGGCCCTGTGCGCATATCATGATCAGGCCCTCATTCCTTTGAAAACGCTATATTTTCATGATGCTGTAAACATTACGCTGGGGTTGCCGGTGGTTCGCACCTCGCCCGACCATGGCACTGCGTTCGGGATTGCCGGCAAGAACATGGCGCTTCCGCTTTCGATGATTGCTGCCATTAAGATGGCTGAATCTGCTGCGTTGCATCGCCTTGCTGCTGCAGATCTTGGCTGATGGCGGTGTCGCTCCCTCCGCTTCGAGAGGTCATTGCGCGACATGGTTTGTCCGCAAGCAAGGCGCTTGGCCAAAATTTTCTGTTCGATGAAAAGCTGCTTGATCGCATTGCCGCAATTCCCGGCAGCTTGGCAGGTGAGCACGTATATGAAGTTGGTCCCGGCCCCGGCGGCCTCACCAGAGCGCTCCTGCGCGCAGGCGCGCAGGTGCTGGCCGTTGAACGCGATCATCGCTGTCTTCCTGCCCTGGCGGAACTGTCAGAGGCATTTCCCGGGCAGCTTCGCGTCATCGAAGGCGATGCGTTAAAAATCGATCCCTTCGCTGAAATTGGTGCACCGTTTCACGTTGTTTCGAACCTACCGTACAATGTGGGCACGGCGCTTGCGGTCGGCTGGTTGGGCGGTAACGCATGGCCGCCACAGTGGAAAAGCCTGACTTTGATGTTCCAACGTGAAGTGGCAGACCGCATTATCGCAGCGCCGGGCACGGGTGCATTTGGTCGGCTCGCGATATTGGCGCAATGGCGGTCAAATGCCGCAATTGCGATGCCTGTTCACCGTTCCGCATTTACGCCCCCGCCCAAGGTGATGTCGGCGGTCGTGCACATCACGCCCAAGGATGCGCCCGCAGACGTTAAGATGTCTGTGCTCGAAAATCTGACAGGCGCCGCCTTTGGTCAACGCCGTAAAATGTTGCGCCAGAGCCTGAAGGGCGTCGCCGGCGCGTTAGAAGCGTTGAGCGCTGCTGGAATAGCCGAAGATCGTCGCCCCGAAACGGTAACTATTTCGGAATGGTGCGCTCTGGCAAAGGAAGTGGGTTAACGCATATAGCAGGGGTGGCTCTTTAGAATATCCAAGGCTAAGAATGCGATATGCACACGCTATCTGCCAGCGAACGACAGGCGCTCGAAACCATAGAGCAGCCACCTATGCTTGGCCAAGTCCAGAACTGGGCCGCGATCAACAGCGGCTCGGGCAATCTTGACGGGCTTGCCGCCACCGCCGCTTTGCTCGCGGACGCATTTTCGGCCCTCCCGGGCGAAGTAACACTCGTTGAGCCCGAACCTGTGGATCGCGTGCTATCCGACGGAACGGTGACCACGGTGGCGCATGGGCGGCATTTACTGATAACCGTTCGCCCGGAATTTCGGGCACAATTGCTGTTTACCGGACATATGGACACCGTGTTTCCGGCAGACCATCATTTTCAGACATTGCGCTGGCTTGACGATGCCACGCTCAATGGCCCCGGTGTGGCCGATATGAAGGGCGGCATTGCTGTGATGCTCGCCGCTTTGAAGGCTGCGGAATCGTCCGGAAAACTCGCACAAACGGGATACCAGATACTCATCAACAGCGATGAAGAGGTTGGCTCGCCATCATCCGCAAAATTGATCGCACAGCTTGCGCAGAACAAGCTTGCTGCGCTCACCTATGAACCCGCGCTACCCGACGGTACGCTGGCGGGTGAACGTGGCGGGAGCGGCAATTTCTCGATCATCATTTCGGGCAAATCGGCGCATGCCGGCCGGAACCCCGACGATGGACGCAACGCGCTTTTGGCGGCGGCGGACCTTGCGCTGCGGCTCAAGCAACTTTCGCGCGAAGGCCTGTCGGTGAACCCCGCCAAAATTGACGGCGGTGGTCCCAATAATGTTGTGCCCGATCATGCGATATTGCGGGTGAACTTTCGCCCACGCACGCCGGAGATTGTGCAGCAGACGGACATGGACCTACGCAGGATTATTGCCGACATTGAACGTGAACATGACGTGCGTGCGCATCTGCACGGCAGTTTCGGCCGCCCGCCAAAGCCCATTGATGACGAGGCTGCGAAGCTGTTTGGCTTGGTTAAGCAATGCGGGGCTGATCTGGGCATAACAGTCGCATGGCGTTCCAGCGGCGGCGTATGTGATGGAAACAATATCGCCGCCTGCGGTGTCCCCGTTGTCGATACGATGGGCGTACGCGGGGGCAGCATTCACAGTTCGGATGAATTCCT
>JBILBJ010000225.1:0-3026 GCA_044353705.1 Sphingorhabdus sp.
TGCCTCTTGAAGAGCGGCCCCGCCCCGATCCGTCGAACATCATCAGGCAATGGCCGTAAAATAGCCGCCTTGACGCGCCCTACTGTATTATGGCAGTAAGCACGTAATGAAAAACGACGTAAAACCCGTATATTTGAAATTGCGCGATGTGATTGCCGCCGCCATTTTGGACGGCGCGTATAAGGAAGGCGACATGTTGCCGTCTGTCCGCGCATTTGCCGCTGACCAAGGCGCGAACCCGTTGACGGTCGCTAAAGCCTATCAGCTATTTCAAGATAGCGGGCTCGTGGACGTTAAGCGCGGTGTCGGTTTGTTCGTTGCAACTGGCGCTATTTCAAAACTGCGCAGTTTCGAGCGCGACAATTTCATGCACAATATTTGGCCTGACGTAAAAGCCCAAATGCAGCGCGCCGGTATCGATCCAGCCGAATTACTGGCGCTTAGCTGACTTTTTTACCGCAGCTTTTGGCTGATACAGCGCCCATCACACATACAGATCATATTGCTTCATCAGATCGTACAACGTCGGCCGGCTAATCCCCAATAACTTCGCTGCGTTGGAAATATTGCCCTCTGTCCGCGCAACAGCCCGCGTAATCGCCTTGCGGTCGGCTGCCTCGCGCGCGGCCTTCAAGTTGAGTTGAAGATCGTCCGCATTCCCTTCGCCCAAGTCAAGGTCATCCGCCTTAACAAACGCGCCCTCTGCCATGATGACAGCGCGCTTAATGCGGTTTTCAAGTTCGCGAACATTTCCCGGCCAATTCCATGCATCAATTGCCGCCAACGCGCCCGTCGTAATGCCCTTAATCGTCGGGTTCATCTCGCGTGCAAATTTGCTGACGAAATGCTTGGCCAACAAAATTGCGTCCCCTGTGCGCTCGGCAAGGAGCGGAATATTGACGGTGACTTCAGCCAATCGGTAAAACAAATCGTCGCGGAATGTTTGTTCCGAAATCATATTGCTGAGATTGCGATGGGTGGCGCAGACCACGCGGACATCCACGGGAATGGCTTGGCGGCCGCCAATGCGCTCAATAATGCGTTCCTGTAGAAAACGCAGCAGCTTTACCTGCAGCGCTAAAGGTATGTCACCCACTTCATCCAAAAACAGCGTTCCACCATGTGCCAGCTCAATTTTGCCCTCGGTCGTTTTAACCGCGCCGGTAAACGCCCCTTTTTCATGGCCGAACAATTCGGATTCCAGCAAATTTTCAGGAATTGCACCGCAGTTGATGGCGACGAATGGCTTATCGCGCCGGCCGCTGGCATTATGCAAACCGCGCGCCAGCAATTCCTTTCCCGTGCCGCTGGCCCCCAACAGCAACACCGAAATGTCAGCTGGTGCGATCCGCTCGATGGTGCGGGCAACCTTCACCATCTCCGGTGACGCTGTGAGGATGGTTCCCAGCAACAACGCACCCTCGCTATCGGGTTGCTGCATTGCGGAAATCGCGCGCAGCGCGCTTTCATGTGCACCATCTCCCGACACGACAATGATTTTGGTGTCAGGCTCTACTTCGCGCAGCAAGGCGACCGCGTCTTCACGACTGGACGCGCAAAAGACTTCGAAACCTTCATACGAGCTTTTTAGCTGATTCTGGAGACCAAGGTCCTCTTCCACAATGAGTAGCTTTTGCCGATGTTCGGTCATTTATGTGGACTCCTGATGGAACACGCTGTCGTCACGGTCGTGCACGCCCATGGTTTTGATCCGCAGGAGGTCATCCAGCGCCAGAAACGGCACCGCATAAGGTATGTAATGCCTAAAAAGCCGTATCATCGCACCGCGTCCATGTCGGATGTGCTAACGGGCAATGGTAAAGTGTCGATTAATTTTACAGTCTGCAGTCACATCCCGTAAGACGCCTGCACAAAGTGTAACATGCGCGATTTCGGCAAGGGCTGACACACCCATTATTCGTTCGACTAAACCGTCCGGTCGAATACGAACGGCGATAACCCTCGTTCGCGCTCATTGAATACCAGCACTCTGCCCGCTGGCGGCGCGCTGCGTTGCGGGCAGTCCGATCGCGTGCATGCAGGACACCCCAAACCGATCGGCGTCGCTGCTGCATCGCTTAGGTCCCAGCCCCGCGCCGCGGCCAAGGGTGCCGCGAGCTTCGCATCGATCCCCAAACAAATGGCAAATTCAGCTTCCACACCGCCGCTCACAGCGGTTTGCGGGTGGACTGTGCGCGACAGGGTGAACCAGCGGCTTTTGTCCTCTAGCTCTACCAGATGCGGCATCAACGTTCCCGGCCGTGCAAAAACATTGTGCACGTGCCACAAGGGGCATCTACGGTCCGTTTCCACCAACGGTGATGCGCTCGCCCCTGCATAACGCTTACTGCTCTGCCCTGCCCGATCAATCCGCAACATGAAAAATGGCAATCCGCGTTGCCCAACCCGCTGCAACGTCGTTAGGCGGTGCGCGACTTGTTCAAAACCAGCCCCAAACCGGCGTTGCAGCAAAATGAGATCATAGCCCGTCGCCTCACAGGCGCGCAGGAAACGTGCGTAGGGCATCATGACGGCTGCAGCGAAATAGCTGTGCAGATGGCGTCGGTAGAGCCGCTCGCCCGCCCGTTCGGTGAAGGAGGCCCCAGCAACGAGCGCCTCTATCTCGGCTTTCGCCTCTAACATACCAAGTTGCAACGCGGCGGCGAATGTGCGGCTTGCAGGGTCCAATAGCTCGGACAGCTGCAATTGCCGAGCATGGAGGTCCAGCCGGCGCAATCGGTCGGGCATCACATCGAACGGCAATATCCGTATCGACAGCTGATGCTTCACGCGCAGCCGTTCGGTAATCGAGCCATATAAGTCTGCGTTCGTGAGGCGCAGTTCATCCGCGAGGTTTTCAGCTTGCGCGTCCAAATCCGCAAAATGGTTGCGCCAGCGTTCAATTTCACGCCGCGCCGATGCGATGGATTCAGGTTCAATACTTGCGCCGCCTTGCAATGTGCCCGCCGCGCCATGCGAACCGCCGGACAGACGGTCAAAGGCGCGGGCAAACGCTTCGGCTGCGT
>JBILBJ010000052.1:0-10246 GCA_044353705.1 Sphingorhabdus sp.
CACGTTCTTTTTCGGCGAGCACAGCTTCTGTGTTTTGCTGTCCGCTTGGCCCGATCGTTACAATCGCGGACTCACTCAATTTGCGGTTCAAAACCTGTTGAGGATAGGCAATCTCTAAAAATTCAGCGCTATCGATTTTCACCTGCGACAAAATGTAGCGGATGTCCCCCGCCATCGTGACCGTTTCGGCCCCGACATCGCGGACCTTCTCATCATAATAGCCCTTCGCCAACTCCCCCGCATTTTCGAGCATGCCGCGCGCCGAACCGGAAAACCAGAATTGCACACCGCTTTGGAACAGCAATGAGGCGAAGATAACCAACAGCACCGTTGGAACCGCCGTAATCGCGGAAAATATCGCCACTAAGCGGACGTGCAGTAATGGCTTACTGCCAATGTTGCTATTTTCAGCGCGCTTGAGCGCAACGCGCCGCCCGAACAGAACCAAAAGCATTGTCGCTGGCAACAGGTTGCTCACGAGCATCGTTGCAGAGGCAGCCGGTGCCAAAGGCTCCGACTGCGGCCCTTGGCTGATGAGCAATATGGCGGTCACGACACCGGCAACGACGAGCATTACCCCACTGGCGATTTCCAGAAATTTGATCGATTGGCTGTTGCCCAACAGATCGGCAAGCCATTCAAAAAGACGACGAACAGCGGAAGGTGAACCTGTATCCTCCGCTAATCCGATTGTTGCCATAAAGACACTGTGGCACTCATTGCGTTACCTGAAAAGCACAAAATTATGCAAAAACTGCTATATATCTTGGCGAAACACCGTTCTAGCGCCCCCCGACGGGACCAATCCCATAATCGGTCAGTTTTTTGCGCAGCGTGTTTCGGTTGATACCAAGCAAAGCCGCGGCTTTAAGCTGGTTACCCTTCACTTGCTTCATCACATGCTGAAGCAATGGAATTTCGAACTGGGCCAAGGCGCGCGGATATAGCTTCTCGCGGAGATTCCCACGTTGCCTCTGGTCACGCAGGAATTGCGCAACAGCGGCTTCGAAGCTGGCACCTTGGATCGGCGGGTCAACATCATGCGCAGGCTCCACGAACTGGTGGATCGTGCTTTCGGTGATCGTATCTTCGCGGCACAACAACGCCAGACGATAAATAAGGTTCTTCAGCTCGCGGATATTTCCGCGCCAGGGCATGGCCATCAATTGCGCGACAGCCCCATCGTCGATTTTGCGCATGGGCAGACCGTCTTTTGCCGCCATCATCAGGAAATGCTGCGCAAGCAAGCCGATGTCTTCGGTGCGGTCGCGCAGCGGTGGCATCTCGATGGGGACGACGTTCAGGCGGTAGAACAGATCCTCACGAAACCCGCCCTTTTCAATCAAGGCGGCCAAGTTCTGGTTGGTCGCCGCGACAATGCGGACATCCAAGCGAATGCTCGCTTTCCCGCCAATGCGGCTGATGACACCGCTTTGCAGCGCGCGCAAAAGGCGGGTCTGTGCGTGCATCGGCATGTCGCCAATTTCGTCGAGGAATAATGTGCCGCCTTGGGCCTGTTCAAACCGACCGATCGATTGGCCAACGGCTCCGGTAAACGCGCCCTTTTCGTGACCGAACAGCTCCGCTTCAATCAATTCGCTCGGGATCGCCGCCATGTTGACCGCGACAAAGGGGCCGGTTTTGCGGTGCCCCAGATTGTGGATCGCTTCGGCCACCAGTTCCTTGCCCGTGCCGCTTTCACCCGAAATCAGGACAGACAAATCATTGCGCAACAGACGCGCCACCATGCGATACACATCCTGCATCGCGGCGCTGCGTCCAATCATCGGCAGATTGGCTTCGCTTAAGGACTCAAACGGGTCAGACGCCGTCGACCGGCGTTTCTCGATGCCTTGCTTTACCGCCAAGACAAGGTCGTTGAGATCAAACGGCTTTGGAAAATATTCAAACGCATCAATCTCGCTTGCACGCACGGCGGTCTCCAGCGTGTTTTGCGCAGACATGATGATGACGGGCATATCGGGCGTATTGGCCAATATCTCTTTCAGGGTGGAGAGGCCGTCGCTGTCTTTCAACACCACGTCAGTCAGCATCAGGTCGAAATGGCCATTGGCAAGCGCTGCATCGCGCGCCGCCACGGTATCGCAAATTTGCGTTTCGATATTCTCGGCCTCAAGCGCGGCACATACGACGAGCCCGATCGACGCGTCATCTTCGACAATAAGAACCTTAGCTGGCTTCATTCGCTTGCCTTCCCTGAAGCTACCGGAAGCAAAAGCCGGAATGTGGTTTGCCCAAGGGCATGATCGCGCTCGAACAAGACCCTGCTGTTCATTTGCTGCACCAGCTTGCGTACGATGGCGAGGCCAAGCCCCTGCCCGTCACGTTTTGTTGTTACGAATGGCGAAAACAGTTCGTCGACAATATGATCAGGCACGCCTGCGCCATTGTCGGATATCGCGATTTCCACGGGCAATTTAATGGCGCGCCGGTCAATGTCCGTGTCGCGCAGCGCGCCGCTCATGACATAACGCGTCGAAATGCCAATCACGCCGTCAAGACGCCCGTTCAGCGCGTCGATCGCGTTTTGCAAAAGGTTGATGAGCACCTGAACCATCCCGTCGGCATCGATATACACATCGGGCAGCGATGGATCATAATTGATGGAAATTTCGGGCATGGCCCGGTTGGCCGCACGCAGCGAACGAATGGCGCGCTCAATCAACAAATGGATATTCGCCGGCGCTAGTTCAGGTCGCTCCGACCGCCCCAGCTTTTGCATTTGGTCCAGCAAGCGGGCGATGCGGTCAACTTCGTTGACTATCAACTCGGTCAACGCGCGGCTTTTTTCATCGACCTGACGTGCCAGCAACTGTGCCGCGCCCTTTATGCCCGCCAAGGGGTTTTTGATTTCATGCCCCAATATCGCAGGGGCACCCATCGCCTGTTGCTGACCCGCGTCGCGCTGGTCTCCAATATGTTCGCGACCACCATTGCGCGGGGATATGACCGCGATGCGCCAATCGGGTTCTTTGGCCACGGCGGATATGTTGATATCAACCATGATCACCCCATAAGGCGTTTTCAGCTCCATATCCTGCGCAGAAATGTCGCCCTCACGCGCCAGCAAAGCCGCGTTCATCCGTTCGCTTTCGAAGATCAGCGCCTCATCAATACGGTGCCCCTCAAGCCTTCGGCGGCTTCGGCCAAAAAAGGCTTCGCTCGCATCGTTCGCATAAGTGATGAGGTGATCAGGCGAGATCAAAAGCACCGGCACCGCAATACTCGCCAGCATTTGGCTATATTCGGGGCGATCCACGTTTTGCGACATCAATCAGGCGGCCGACCGCGTCAGGAACGGTTCGTAAAAGCGTGTCAGTTCGTCGATGACAACATCTGGGTCATCGATACGGTTCACGAAATTGCGGAACTCGGCGGAACCATTCAGGCCCTTGGTATACCAACCAATATGCTTGCGCGCGATGCGCAGGCCAACCTCGCCGCCATAATGATCAAGCATAGCGCGATAATGGTCCATGATCAGATGGAACTGGGCATCAATGTCCGGATCGGCAATGGTCTGCCCGGTCCGGAACCAATGCATCATCTGGCCCAAAAGCCACGGCTTCCCATAAGCGCCGCGTCCGACCATCACGCCATCGGCACCGCTTTGCTCCAGAGCATTGCGCGCATCTTCGATGGTGCAGATATCGCCATTAACGATGACCGGTAGCGATACCGCGTCTTTCACCTTGCGTACAAATGCCCAGTCAGCCGAGCCCTTGTACATCTGGTTGCGGGTGCGGCCGTGAACGGTGATCATCTTGGCGCCAAGGTCTTCCGCAATGCGCGCGAGTTCTGGCGCGTTCAGGCTGCCATGGTCCCAGCCCATGCGCATCTTCACCGTAACCGGCACGGACACGGCCTTCACCGTCGCTTCGATCAGGCTGGCCGCCAGCGGCAGGTCGCGCATCAATGCAGAGCCGGCATCGCCGTTCACAACCTTTTTGACGGGGCAGCCCATGTTGATATCGATAATCGCCGCGCCGCGGTCTTCGTTCAGCTTCGCCGCCTCACCCATTTCATATGGTGCACAGCCAGCCAACTGCATCGACACAGGCTCTTCAATCGCATCCCATTCGCATTTTTGTATGCTCTGGCGCGTTTCGCGGATCATCGCTTGGCTCGCAATCATCTCGGTCACGTTCAAGCCAGAGCCAAATTGCCGAACGATTTTGCGGAATGGCATGTCGGTGACGCCCGTCATCGGCGCCAAAATGACGGGACAATTGATTTCAATATTGCCGATTTGGATAGGTTTCAGCTGCATTTTCAAAACTTGCCTAAAATTTAGGCAGGCCGTTACCCGCTTTCGGCTTGGCGGGCAAGTGCGCTGTCGCTAGAGCGCGGCTATGGTATCTCAACCAATCACTATTGCGCTCATTGTTGCCGCTGGCTCTGGAAGTCGCGTGGGCGGAGATATCCCCAAGCAATATCGTCCGGTACGCGGCAAGCCGATGCTGCGGCACAGCTACGAAGCGCTGTCCGCGCATCCATCGATTTCCACGGTCTATGTGGCCGTTGGCGCGGGCCAAGAGGCCGAGGCTTCGGCAGCATTGCGCGGCTTGCCCGAGGCGATTTTTGTTCAGGGCGGCGCGACACGTCGCGAAAGCGTGCATTTGGGCTTGAAGGCGATTGCCGCGGATGGCGGTGCCGACCGAATATTAATCCACGACGCCGCGCGGCCCTTTTTGCCCGGCACGGTCATCGATGACTTAATCGACGCACTCGACGAAGCGCCCGGGGCTGTTCCTGCCCTGCCCGTTGTCGATAGCCTTTCCAGAGGCGACCAAAATCTGTCCGAAACCGTTGACCGCGAACATTTGTGGCGCATTCAAACACCGCAGGCCTTCGCCTTCGCCGATATATTTGCGGCGCACAACGAATGGACCGGCGACGAACCAACCGATGACGCCCGCATGCTGATGGCCCGTGGTGGGCAAGTTCGCATTGTTCCGGGATCAGAAACGCTCAACAAATTCACCTTTTCAACCGATTTTGCAGGATCGACTATGCCGTCATTTCGAAGTGGCAATGGATTTGACGTCCATCGCCTGGTTCCCGATGCGGAACTGTGGCTGTGTGGCGTTTGTATTCCGCATGACAAGGGTCTTGCGGGGCACAGCGATGCGGACGTGGCCATTCATGCGCTCACCGATGCAATCTTGGGCGCCATCGCCATGGGCGACATTGGCGACCATTTTCCGCCGACGGATCCGCAATGGCGCGGTGCATCATCAGACAGGTTTCTGGCCTATGCGATGCAGCTCGCCCGCGACGAGGGCTATGCGCTCGCCAATGCCGACGTGACCATCATTTGCGAACGCCCGAAAGTTGGCCCCTTCAGGGGACAGATGCGGCAAAGGCTGGCCGAAATAATGGCTGTTGATGTTGACCGTATATCGGTAAAGGCAACGACAACTGAGAACTTGGGTTTTACAGGCCGCGGCGAAGGCATCGCTGCGCAAGCCACCGCTACTTTTGAGAAACATTGATTATGGAAACCGTTTTACCCGCCGACATCGCGCAAATGGCCGCGCGCGTAGTTGCCGAAAACAAGGCCGCTGGCCGCACTGTCGCTGTCGCTGAAAGCTGCACGGGCGGGCTGGTGACTGCAGCCATCACCGAAGTCCCCGGCAGCAGCGCCATATTGGGCTCGGGCTATGTGACATATAGCAACGAAGCCAAAATGACGATGCTGGGCGTCAACGAAGATATCATCGACACCTTTGGCGCTGTGTCGGTCGCCGTCGCGTGGGCGATGGCGCAAGGCGCGTTAAAGAAAAGTGGCGCCGACATTGCCGTGGCGATCAGCGGCGTGGCTGGTCCTGATGGCGGAACGGTGAACAAGCCCGTGGGCACGGTCGTCTTTGCGGTCGCGCTGAAAGGGCAAAATCCCGAAGACGTAGTCGGCGATAAAAAGGCGTTTGGCGAAGATAAAAGCCGCGCTGATATCCGCGCCTTTGCAACGCTTTATGCGCTTGAGCTTTTGCTGCCGCCTGCCCCGTAAAGTTCGTCCGCACGGTCGATAAATGCCGTCGTCATTTTGCGCAGGGCTGAATCAAAAAATTGTCCGGCCAGTGCCTCAAACACACGGTTGCGGAATGAAAAATCGACTGTGAAATCCACAATTGATCCGCCGCCCGCGATATCTTCAAATGTCCAAGCGTTATGCAAATGCTTCATTGGGCCATCGAGATAGTCGACGACAATCGACGAATGCGGCGTTTTGACGACCCGGCTGCTGAAGGTTTCCCGAAGCGATTTGAAGCCGACAATCATGTCCGCCAGCATTTCGTCCTCTTCGTCTTTACGAATGCGGATGGCACTGACCCACGGTAAAAATTCGGGATAGCGCGCAACATCGGCCACCAGATTGTACATTTGTTCCGCACTGTGCGGCAAATGGCGGCGTTCGTGATGGTGCGGCATCGGGGCTGTTACCGCTTTTTGGCCAACTGCGCCGCGCGCGCGTCGCGCATTTTCGCAAAATCATCGCCCGCGTGATAGCTCGACCGCGTGAGCGGGCTGGCTGCAACCAGAAGGAAACCCTTCGCACGGGCAATCGCCGCATATGCGTCAAATGCCGCGGGCGTCACAAAGTCCATCACCTTTGTGTGCTTGGGCGTTGGCTGCAGATATTGGCCCATCGTTAGGAAATCGATGTCTGCGCTGCGCATGTCATCCATGACCTGATGCACTTCCATCCGCTCTTCACCCAAGCCAAGCATCACGCCCGACTTGGTAAAAATCGACGGGTCGTGGCGCTTTACGGTCTCCAGCAGGCGAAGAGATGCGTAATAACGCGCACCGGGCCGGATTGTTGGATAGAGGCGGGGAACAGTCTCCAGATTGTGGTTGTACACATCAGGCCGCGCCGTCACGATGGCCTCAACCGCCGCTTGCGCCTTGTTCCGGAAATCGGGCGTCAGAATTTCAATCGTGGTATTGGGCGTGTTGCGACGCAGCGCTTCGATCACCTTCACAAATTGGCTCGCGCCACCGTCGGGTAAATCGTCACGATCAACCGAAGTGACGACGATATGTTCTAGGCCCATTTTCGCGGCAGCAATCGCCACATGCTCCGGCTCTAACGGATCGACAGCGCGCGGCATTCCGGTTTTGACGTTGCAAAAGGCACATGCCCGCGTGCACACATCGCCAAGGATCATCACCGTTGCGTGCTTTTTGGTCCAACATTCCCCGATATTTGGGCAAGCGGCCTCTTCGCACACCGTGTTCAAACTCAAGTCCCGCATCAGCTTGCGGGTCTCGTTAAAAACCGCGCCAGTGGGCGCTTTGACCCGGATCCAGTCCGGCTTGCGTTCGCGCACGGGGCGCTCGGGTATCGATATCGGAACGTTCATGTTGTGCGAATAGCCGCCGCACCCCAACTTGCCAACTGCAACTTGCCTGCTATGGGTTGCAAAATTCGCAAAGAGGCTATGATGATAATCGACACACTAACGTCGCCGGTAATTCTCTTTTTCGTCCTCGGCTTCATTGCTGCCGCACTTAAATCCGACCTCAGCATTCCCGAAGCCTTCGCAAAAGCCATGTCCATCTATCTGATGGCGGCCATTGGTTTAAAGGGCGGCGTTGAGGTTGCGAACAGTGGGGTCACTGCCGAAGTGGCCGCTGCTGCGTTGGCAGGCCTTGCCTTAAGCTTTCTTTTGCCGGTGCTCGCATTCGCCTTGCTTCGGCAATTTGGTGGGCTTTCCAAAGTCGACGCCGGCGCGGTTGCCGCTCATTATGGCTCGGTCAGCGTGGTGACTTTTGTGACCGCAAAAGAAATTCTCACTGGCCAAGGTCTCGGCCCGGCAGGCTATATGGTCGCCGTTCTTGCATTGATGGAAACGCCAGCCATTATTTCGGGCCTCATGCTCGCGCGGCGCGGCGACAAGGATGTAGCCGAAAAATCAGCGACGCCATGGCACGAAGTCCTCACCAATGCCTCGGTGATGATTTTGGTCGGCAGCTTTATCATTGGTGTTGTTGCCGGCAGCGATGGCTTCGCACCGATCAAGCCACTGTTCGATACCGGCTTCCGCGGGGTGCTTTGCTTGTTCCTGCTGGATATGGGGCTGATCGCCGCACGGCGGCTCATGCAGTCGCGCAAGATGAACCTTCGCTTGGTTAGCCTTGCTATTGTCATACCTTTGTTGAACGGGGCGATTGGTACCATTGTTGGAACATTGGTCGGCCTTGACGTGGCGTCGGCCGCTGCGCTTGGCATCTTGGCAGCCAGTGCCTCGTACATCGCCGTGCCGGCAGCGATGCGGCTTGCCCTGCCGAAAGCCGACCCCGGCATTTACCTCAGCATGTCACTTGGCGTGACCTTTCCCTTCAACATCATCTTTGGCATCAGCATTTTTGCGGCATTCGCCAAAGCAATAGGATGATTTATGATACAAACTGTCAGCCGTAAGCGGATCGAAATTCTGGTGGATACGCCACTTGTGCCGCGGGTTGTCGCGCAATTGAAAGCGGTCGATATATCGGGCTGGAGCGTGATTCATGTCGACTCTGGCGGTGGCCGCGCCGGTGCATGGCAAGATGACGATGTCACGGGAGCGAGCGCCAAAACCATCGTGCTGGTCATCGCATCCGAAGCCAAGACATCCGGCTTGATTGAAGCGATTGCGCCATTGCTCGACAGCTATGGGATGTTGCTCACCATCGGCGATGTGCAGGTTGTGCGCGGGGAAAGATTTTAATGCCCGAATTTGCTGTGCTGGTTGACGGATATCGCCGTTTCAAATCCGATGCCTATGTCCGCCAAAAAGCGCGCTATGATGAGCTCGCAAATGATGGTCAGGCGCCGCCCATCATGATCATTTCCTGCTGCGACAGCAGGGTCGATCCAGCCACCGTGTTTGACACAAAGCCCGGCCAAGTTTTTGCGTTGCGCAACGTTGCAAGCCTTGTTCCGCCTTATGAAATTGGCGGCGGCTTGCATGGTGTGTCGGCGGCGATTGAATTTGGCGTAATGGGTCTGGAAGTGCGCCACATCGTTGTGCTTGGCCACGCCCAGTGCGGCGGCATTAAAGCGTCGTTAGAAGGTGCGAATATCGGCCACGGTGGGCACAGCTTCATTGATGGCTGGGTCGACATCATCCGCCCTGCCCGTGAAAAGATTTTAGCATCCGCATCCGACGACCCCCAACATGATTTGGAACTGGACGCCATAAGGGTGAGTTTGCAAAACCTGCGCACATTTCCATTCATTGCAGAGCGCGAACAATCCGGTCAGCTGAAGCTACATGGAGCCTATTTCGGCATCGCCGACGGCATCCTCCACGTGCTCAACGACCAAACTGACCAGTTTGAGGCTCAATGACTAATCAGGTCGCCTTGCCAGCCTTTTATAACGACTTGGAAGCGAGTTTTGCAGAAGCGTGGGATGTGGTTGAAGGCGGTGTAACGGACCGAAACAGTCCCGCACACACACCGACAGTTGGTACCGTTGATGAAGACGGCACGCCACAATTGCGCATTATGATTCTGCGCGCGGTGTC
Source organism: Sphingorhabdus sp. (assembly GCA_044353705.1). Taxonomy (GTDB): domain Bacteria; phylum Pseudomonadota; class Alphaproteobacteria; order Sphingomonadales; family Sphingomonadaceae; genus Sphingorhabdus_B. The sequence continues at coordinate 9,540 of JBILBJ010000052.1, forward strand.
GCGTGATCTTCGAACCTTGCGCTTTCATACCGACGCGCGGTCGGACAAAACCGCGCAACTGCAGCACAAAGCAGCGGCCAGTATTTTGGTCTATGACGCGGCTGCAAAGGCGCAGATTCGGCTATCTGGTCACGCCCATATTGTCTCCAATGGGGATGTCGCAGATATGGCATGGTCCGGTTCAAAGCCATTTGCCCGCCGCTGTTACATGGCCGAAGCGGCACCCGGTACGCCGACTGCACAACCTTCGTCGGGTTTACCGGCATGGATTGAAGGAAAACAACCGGAAGAAGAACAATTGACCGATTACCGGGGCAATTTTGCGGCTCTGCTGTTTCAGGCGGACAGCATCGAATGGCTATATCTGGCCAATGCAGGGCACCGGCGCGCACGATGGCAGTGGGATGAAGCGCAAAATCTATGGCTTGGGAGCTGGCTGGTTCCCTAAACCGCGTCACGCTATCCTAATGGCCGAAGCGCCCTCCTCTAATGCATCCGCGTTGCCGCGGTTGCCGAGGAGGGGCGCTTCACGTCACCATTAACGCGTCATCTTCTTATAGGTTGCCCGATGTGGACGGGTTGCTTCGTCGCCAAGGCGCGCGATTTTGTCTTCTTCATAGGATTCAAAGTTGCCTTCAAACCATTCGACATGGCTGTCGCCTTCAAACGCCAAAATGTGCGTTGCAAGACGGTCAAGGAAGAAGCGG
>JBILBJ010000226.1:0-2990 GCA_044353705.1 Sphingorhabdus sp.
CGGTCGCCATGATCTCCACCAAGACTTCACCAGCCTTGGGACCCTCAAGGTCAAGCTCGACAATCTCAAGTGGCTTCTTCGCTTCAAAGGCAACTGCTGCGCGCGTCTTCATGGTAATCGGGTCTCCCTATGACTGGAAACGGCTTTTCCATTAACCGCGCGGACACGCAAGCCTAGATTCCCGCATACCACTCATAGTCGCCCACATCTTCCCAATATCCACCTTTTCCACCATGGAATTTTGTCAGATCATCGGTTGCTTCGATACGCATGACATATTTGGCATGCTTATACCCCAGCTGCCGTTCGACACGCAGGCGAATGGGTGCGCCATATTTCACCGGCAGCGTCTCGCCATTCATGCCCCAGGCCAATATTGTTTGCGGGTGAAATGCGTCGATCAAATCGATCGATTCATAATAAGGCTGCGCGCCGTAACTGTCCGCACAATGAAACACGATATATTTGGCGCGCGCCGATAAACCCGCCTGCTGTAACAACAGCCGCAGCGGCGTGCCCTGCCATTTTGCAATCGCGCTCCAACCCTCAACACAGTCATGCCGTGTTATTTGGATGCGCGACGGCATTTCGCGCAACATTTCCAGACTGACATCCATCGGGTTCGCCACCATGCCATCAATGCGCAGCGTCCAGTCGGCAAAGTTAGTGCCAACATGCGCCAGATATTCCGCCGAGGTGCCTGTCAGTGAACCGTTGGTTTTGAAAACCGGCGAAATATCGGATGCAGGGAATTCTGGTGCAAGCGCCGCCCTGTCCATCAGGCTTCTGTGCACCGTCTGATTCAGCGTTTCTGCTGTGCGCAATGCCGATCGAAACGTATCGCTCTCGTTCAACGCATCGCAACCGCTTAAGATCAGCGCGCTGCCACCCAAAGTTGCGCCGCGCAACAGTGCCCGCCGCCCGATAATATAGCGGTCGTTCTTCATGACGTCATCCCTGTCGGGTTGCTGTCGGGTGCCTGAGCAACTTTGCCCGTAATCATGGAACGCATGCGATTGATTGGTCCAGATAGTAGCACCATGACCAGATGCAGCAGCACAAAAATCGCCAGAAGCGCCGCGCAAATAAAGTGGATCGAACGCGCCGATTGGCGACCGGAAAATATGTCATGCAGCCATGGCAGGGCTGCATTCATAGCCGGTGACATGGCAAGGCCGGTGAAGATCATCAGCGGCAACAATATGAAAATTACGCCGACATAACTGAATTTTTGCAGGATATTATATGTCCCCGCATTGTGCGCATCAAAGCGCAGTCGGGCATGGTTTTTGATATCGCGCCATATATGCTTTGGGGCCCATTCTGCCTTGCGAATATGCAAATGCTGACGGATGTGGCCGTTCAACAACGATGCCGCCATGAAGCCAGTCAACCCCAGCGCGAACAGCCATGCGAAGGCAAAATGCCAACGCCGTGCTGCACCGAGATTGTACTGGGTGGGTATTGTCGCCCAGCCCGGGAAGGCAACGCGGCGAACTTTATCGTCGGCGCCCAACGACAATCCCAATAGGCCCGTAGTTTCAAGCGTGGTTGAACCGATTTTCACAAATCCTGTTGTTCTTGTGTCGTCAATTTCCAACCATGCGCGGTCTTCGCGCGATCCATATTCGCCCCAATATAAACGCGGATGCGCATTGAAAATCATCAGGCCACTCATCAGCAAAACCGTCAGCGTAATTGCGTTCAGCCAATGCCAAATCAGCGTGGTGGCTTTGTGCCGCTGCGCCATCTTGTTCGCCATCCACCGTCTTTCCCACGATTGAACTCACAGCCGGCCCCATTTATGGAGGCGCACCTATGTATATGAAAAATATTAGAATTTTTCACCCGTCAGGCGCTGACACAGCATGTCGAGTTGGTCTAGGCTGCCATATTCAAATGTCACAGCGCCCGCGCCCGTGGCATTTTTCTGAGCGATGCGGACGGTCAAGCCCAACAGGTCGCCCAAATGGGTTTCGACGGCCCGAATATCCGCATTGTCGCTTAGGCCCGCGCTTTTGCCTTTTTTGGCAGTTGGCGCGCGTTCTTTTTGCACAAGCGCTTCCGTAGCGCGGACCGACAGGCCGTTTTTAATGACCAGCATGGCCAATGGCACCGCATTCTCGCTGCCCAACAAAGCGCGTGCATGCCCCATGGTCAATTTCTCTTCGATGACCAGATCGCGCAACGGCAAAGGCAAATCGAGCAGGCGCATCATATTCGCAACATGGCTGCGCGACTTGTGCACCAGCTCCGCCAACTCCGCCGCACTATGCCCGAACACATCGGTCAGCTTTTTATACGCTTCGGCTTCTTCGATCGGATTGAGATCCTGACGCTGGATATTTTCCAACAATGCAATTTCAAGCGTTTCGGCATCGTCAAAATTGCGCACGATCGCAGGCAAATCGTGCAACTGAACCCGCTGCGCTGCGCGCCAACGGCGTTCGCCGGCGACAATTTGGTAGCCATCGTTAAACGGACGCACGACTATAGGTTGAATCACGCCATGCTTTGCAATGCTGGCCGCCAACTCATTCAGCTTATCGTCGGAAAAATGGCGGCGCGGCTGATCGGGATTTGGGCGTATCTCAGAAACGGCAATTGTCATGACGCCAACGCTACGGGAATCGACATTTCCGGACGCGCGCGCAGAAGCGGGATCGCCGCGCAATGCTTCACCAAGTAAAGCGTCCAGGCCGCGGCCCAAACCCATTTTCTTCTTCAATGGGGATTTTTCAGATGGATTATCATTCGTCACGCTGCGAGCTCCCGTGCCGGTAGACGGCCAATCAATTCTCTTGCCAATTTCATATACGCCTCTGAACCCGAACAGCGATGGTCGTACACCAACGCAGGCAGTCCATGGCTTGGTGCCTCCGACAAACGTACGTTGCGCGGGATGACTGTTTTAAACACCAGATCGCCCAAGCAACTGCGCACGTCATCCGCAACTTGTTCTGTCAGCTTGTTGCGTTTGTCGTACATGG
>JBILBJ010000053.1:0-10177 GCA_044353705.1 Sphingorhabdus sp.
AGTGCCATAGCTGGCGTACAGGTTGATATTGTCCGTCGCTTCCCACGCAACACGTGCCGAATAGGTCAGCTTACCATCGCTGGTGCGGCCATCTTCAACGGCATTTGGAAGGTTCAGGAACGGCGGTAAGAATTGCAGTGCCTGAAAAGGAATGAACGGGTTACAGACAGTTGGCGCGCCGTTTCTATTCGGGCAGGCGGTGATGCGTGGGTACAATGTTGTTGTATTGCCCACTGCACCGGCTGGAAGAACCGCAGGAACGCCAGCTGCACCAGCAACTTGGATCAAATCGATGCTTGAGAAGACGTCGGTAATCCGAATGTCGCTCGCAATGTTCTTCTTGTCCTTGGTGTAGTTGAAGCCACCTGTCAGAACGAGGCCGTCGGTGAGTTCAAGGTCCGCCGTGCCGAAGATCGAATAGGCTTTGTTCTTATAATCCCAATCTTCAAAACGTCCCTGACCTTGGCCGCCAAATTGGCCAGCGGTTGAAGGGATGCCTGCCAACGCGCGGATGGTCGGTTCCAATGCCGTATACTGACCGCCGGTGAGGGCGTTTGCATAATTGCGGAAATCACGACCGAGCGTCAGTGCCTGTTTGTTGTTGATGCTTTCGTCAAAATAATAAGCACCCAGCAAGAAGTTGAATGGACCGTCAAAATCCGACGCCAAACGCAGTTCCTGCGTTTTTGTGGTGATGTCGACATCACCGCGGTTTTGGCCGATCAAATCGGCACTGGTGAAATCGCTGTCCGCATTGGTTTTTGCGCGCGATTCACGATAGGAGGTGATTGAGGTCAGGCTCAACGAACCCATTTCATAATCCGCCTGCATCGAGATACCACCATTGGTGATGTCGTTTTCCGAATTGAAGTTCTGATATTCGGTATAGCTGAAGATGCCGCGCGAATTTACGCGTCCACCGATGGCGCGAATGGCATTGCCAGTTGGACCGTCGAAGACGTTGCCGACGAAGCAGCAATTTTCATCAATCTTGTCATAATCACCGATGAAGCGCAGCTTGAAGCTTTCCGATGGTTCGATCAACAACTGCGCACGGCTATACCAGCGGTTACGCTCGCTTGTTTTTGATCCGTCGGTCAGGTTGGTGCCGTAACCGTCAGCTTTGTTGATGCCGCCAGCAAGGCTGAAAGCAACATTGTCAGAGATTGGGCCAGTAACATCAGCCTTCGCCACGATTGCGTTACGATTGCCATAGCTGATTTCAGCCGAACCGCCGAATTCATAGCTTGGTGCAGCAGTAACAATCGAGATAACGCCAGCCGAGGCGTTTTTGCCGAACAGGGTCGATTGTGGCCCGCGCAACACTTCGACGCGTTGCAGGTTTGGAAGATCGCTGATCGCTGCAGCGGAGCGCGAACGGTAAACACCGTCGATGAACACGCCAACCGAACCTTCGATGCCGGGGTTGTTGGCGCCGTTGCCGAAGCCGCGAATGATGAAGTTGGTGTTGGCCGAACTTTGCAGCTGGCTGACGCGGAGCGAAGGAACGAGTGTCTGCAGATCCTTAAGGTCGCGAACTTGCGCGCGTTCGATTGCAGCAGCCGAGGTTACCGAAACGGCGACTGGCACTTCTTCAAGTGTCTGTTCGCGCTTCGTTGCCGTGACGATGATGACATTTTCGTCAGCTTCGTCGCTTGCCTGTGGCGCAGTGTCTTGTGCGAACGCTACCGAGCCAACGCTCAGCGACGCGATGCTGATCGTCGACAGCATTGCAGCCTTCAGCAGATGATTTCCGAATTTCATATTCACTCTCCTGTTGATCAATTTCCTAAGGCTTTGCGCCATTTTTATTGGGGATGAAAGCTTTAATTTGCCCCCAGCATCCCTCTGAGCAGCCTTATGGCGTACTGCGCTGATAACGTTTGAAATGCTGCGCAGCAAATAGTTAGTTTCATTCGCAGAAATATAGCCGAAACTGCGATAAAAATGTTACGCACATAACACGCGCTCACAACTGGAAATTCGCAATGCCCAAGATGGTCAAAAAAGCAGACCTGCCGTCAAAAATATGCGCGGCATGTGAAAAGCCGTTTGCGTGGCGCAAAAAGTGGGCGAAAGATTGGGAAAATGTGCGCTTCTGTTCGGATCGCTGCCGCCGCGCGCGCTAATCCTTCCCCTTGCACCTGTCGCCTAAGCGGGCATAGATACCAACGTCGCTAGCGGCGCTCAGAATTTCGGGGGAATAAGCTTGGATAAGATCGCACAAACCGCACATGGCCAGCCGTCTGGTCACCCCAAAGGCCTTTACTATTTGTCATTCACAGAGATGTGGGAACGCTTTTCCTTTTATGGCATGTCGGCGCTGCTCACGCTCTATATGGTCAAAGAGCTGCTGCAGCCTGAAAATGCGGCGCACGTCATTGGGCTAGCTGCGCTGCGCGATATGTTCGAATTTCGTGGGCCGATGAGCGACGTCGCATTTTCGGCGATTATTTATGGCTGGTATGCGGGCCTTGTCTATTTTACGCCCATCGTCGGTGGCTGGGTCGCCGACCGCATATTGGGTGCAAAGCGCACGGTGATGATCGGCGTTGTCCTCATGAGCGCAGGGCATTTGGCGATGTCCTTTTATGCCAGCTTCCTATTTGCGCTCTTGCTGCTGATCCTTGGATCTGGATTTCTCAAGGGCAATATTTCCGCGCAGGTCGGGGCGCTTTACCCGCGATCGGATGAATCCATGCGGTCGCGCGGTTTCACCATTTTTTCGACAGGCATTTGCATCGGCGCGGCGAGCGGGCCGCTTGTCACCGGGTTGGTTGCAGCCATCTATGGCTGGCATGCCGGTTTTGCGGTTGCAGCCGCTTTGATGTTGATCGCGCTCGTCGCTTATATTCTGGGCCAGAAGCACCTGCCGGATGACCGTCCGGTGGCGCGCAAACGGGAAAAGGCCCCGGCCATGACCGCTGCCGAACGCAAACGGGTGGCGGTGCTTTTGCTTGTCATTGCGCTCACCATACCCGCTGAAATTGCGTACCCAATGGTGTGGAGCATCGGCATATTGTGGGTCGACCAATATGTGAATTTGGCGACATCGCTTGGCGAGGTGCCATCGAGCTGGTTTGCATCGATGGACTCGATCGGTGCCATCCTTGCGGCGCCTGCGTTGATCGCGTTCTGGGCATGGCAGGCCAAGCGCGGCAGCGAACCCACCAGCGTCACCAAGGTGGGCATTGGAACAACCATCATTGCCTTTGCCGCACTTCTGTTTGCTTATGGCAATTTAGGACTGAGTGAACCAGACAGCGTCGGCGCGGGGTGGGCAATCGCGGGTTGGCTCATCATGGGACTCGCCTGGATGTATTATTGGCCGACGACGCTGGCGATTGTCAGCAGGGCTGCGCCTGCGGGAATGGGCTCTTTCCTGATGGGCGTTGCGTTTCTGTCGCCCTTTGTCGGACATGTGCTTGCGGGGTGGGTTGGAAGCTATTTTGACCAAATGACCCCGTCGGTTTTCTGGGCAATGGACGCGGCCATCGCTTTTGTGGGTGGCACGCTGATTTTGCTGTTCCGCAAACGCCTGCAAGCTGCGCTGGACCCTGATGTGTCAGTTTAAGAAATGCGGGCGCCTTGACGAAGCAGTTCCCGTTGCACGGCGTTGATATCAATTTCGTCAAAGTCCCGGTCCGTCTTGACCGCCAACGCCGCCGCAACGCCGGCACCTTGCCCCGCAACCGCGCAACACATCATGTTGCGGACGGCGGCATGGCTGACCTTGTCGCCGCCAATGACACGACCGGCGGTAATCAGGTGCTTCACATTTTTTGGAACCATCGACCGATAGGGAAGGTGAAAGTAGCGGCCCGTCGTCGGCAAAATAAGATAGCCATAGCCGTCGATGAATTCAGGAAAAATGCCGATGCTATCGTCAAACCGGCCTTGTTCCATCACGTCGTCTGCGGTCATATTGTAAACCGCATCAATCTTGCGCGTGTCTCGAATGCCCAGCGTCATGCCGAAATTGCGCAGCTTGGCATCTTCGCAGCCCGGCATAAAGGCCTGCAACGCCGCAATGGCGTGCATCGCCTGCTTTCGCCCCGCCATTTCGCCATGGGTTAGGGCATCGGGATCTGTGCCATCGAGATAGAGATGACACATGTTGAGATAGGTGAGGTCTCCCTGATCGGAAACGGTGCCCCATGTACCCGCCATGGTTTTCACACTGTCGGGGATGAGCCCTGCCTCCAGCGCCTTTTGGAACGGCTTGCGCAAAAAGGGCGAGAACATTTCATCCTCTTTGCCGCTGGTGATCACTTCCCACTCACCGCCCACGGCCCAGTCGCCATAGGTTTGCGGGTCGGCCTTTACGGCGTCAATAAACCGCGTCTTGTTCACCCCGCACATGGAGAACATGACCGAGACGGACATCATTTCGTCCACGGGGTGCATATGCGTTGGCGCACCGGACCGGTGGGCAATGTCGGCGTCCCCTGTCGCGTCAATCACGCGCTTGGCGAGGATGGCTTCGCGGCCCGCTTTGCTTTCGACGATGACGCCACGGATTACGTTACCATCCATGATGGGTGCGACACATAATCGGTGCAGCATGGGTATGACGCCTGCTTCCTCGACAAGCGTATCTGCAACGAACTTGAACCCTTCGGCATCGAGGCTGTGGCTGATCGATTGCGGCTCGGGCATTGCGGCGCCCATCATCTTGGCGCGGTCTTCAAATTCACGCCCGATACCTTCGCTGTCGATCGTCGCGGGGTGCCGATACCATGCAAAGCCCTCCACCCCGACCTGCGTGATATTGCCGCCGAAGCAGCCATAACGTTCAAGCAAAGTCGTTTCGACGCCCGCCCGCGCAGACGCCAAAGCCGCAGCAAGGCCGCCGGGGCCTGAGCCAATGACGAGAACGTCCGTTTGCCGGATCACATCAATCTGGCGTGCGGGCTCGAGGATAGTGTGTGTCATCTCTGGGTAACTTCCCAATTTGGCGCAACGTAAAATGGCGCATTAGACGGTGGGAGCATTGGCTTCCCAAGGATATGATCGGCGCCCTTTTCACCGATCATGATCGTCGGCGCATTCAGGTTGCCCGTGGTGATGGACGGCATCACGCCGCTGTCGACGACGCGCAGCCCTTGGACACCGATGACACGCAATTCGGGGTCCACCACCGCCATCGGGTCACGCGGACTGCCCATTTTGCAGGTGCAACTGGGGTGAAGCGCGCTTTCGACATGTTCGGCAATGAAGGCGTCAATCTGATCGTCGGTGACGCAGTCCGCGCCGGGCTGAATTTCACGTCCGCGATAGGGGGCGAATGCAGGTTGCTGGAAAATCTCCCGCGTCAGCCGGACGCAGGCCCGCATGTCCACCCAATCGTCGGGATGGCTCATATAGTTGAAAAGTATCTTGGGCTTGTCGTGCGGGTCGGCACTTTTGAGTGTCACCGTGCCCCGGCTTTTTGAACGCATCGGGCCAACATGGGCCTGAAAGCCATGTTCTGTTGCAAGGGACGATCCGTCGTAATTGATCGCCATCGGAAAGAAATGATATTGGATATCGGGATATTTTATCCCTGCGCGGCTGCGGATGAAGCCGCAGCTTTCAAACTGGTTTGACGCGCCCGGTCCCGACCGACCGAATAGCCATTGCGCACCGACCATGGCTTTACCGAGAAGATTTGCCTTGCCGTAAAGGGTGATCGGTTGGGTGCAGGCCATCTGGAAATAGAATTCAAGATGATCCTGCAGATTTGCGCCAACACCGGGGCGGTCTGCACGCACTGTTATGCCGTGGCGTTGCAGCTCTTCGGCAGGGCCGATGCCGGAAAGTTTAAGGAGCTGGACCGAATTGATCGGCCCGCCTGAAAGGATGACCTCGCGTGCGGCGCGCAGCTGATGCGTTTTGCCCGCTTGTTCATATTCCATGCCGACAGCGCGCGTGCCATCGAACAGGATGCGTGTCGCCAGCGCATGTTCGATAACGTGCAGATTGGGCCGCTTGCGGGCTTCATACAGATAGGCCTTGGCCGCCGAACAGCGCGTACCGTTCCGCACGGTCATGTCCATCCGGCCAAAGCCTTCTTGGGCATAGCCATTATAGTCTTCGGTCAGGCTATAGCCTGCCTGTTGCGCGGCATCGAGCCATGCCTGATGCAGTGGGTTGTCGAGCGGGCCATAGCTGGTCGACAGCGGACCATCTCCGCCCCGATATTCGTTGCCGCCTTCGTCGCGGCCTTCGGCGCGTTTGAAATAAGGCAGCACATCGGCATAGCCCCATCCGGTTGCGCCTTCATCTTCCTTCCAGCGTTCAAAATCGAGCGCATTGCCACGAACGTAAACAAGCCCGTTGATCGATGATGATCCCCCCAAACCCTTGCCGCGGGGGCAGTTTAGGCGGCGTCCATTCAGATGCGGTTCCGGCTCGCTTTCATAGCCCCAGTTCCACCGCTTTGTATTCATGGGGTAGGCGAGCGCGGCGGGCATCTGAATGAAGATCGATCGGTCACTGCCACCAAATTCAAGCAACACGACAGTGTGCTTGCCATCGGCGCTCAGCCGGTCCGCCAGCACGCATCCAGCCGAGCCTGCGCCGACGATGATATAGTCTGCGGCCTCAATAGGGGGCATCGATGGGCTCCATCGCGACATAAACGCTCTTGAGTTGGGTATAATGTTCAATCGCTGCTTTGCCGTTTTCGCGACCCAGACCGGATTGTTTGTTGCCGCCAAATGGCATTTCAATCGGCGTGATGTTGTATGTATTGATCCAGCAGGTACCCGCCTCCAGCGCCGCGATTACGCGGTGGGCGCGGGTTAAATTGTTGGTGAAAATACCTGCGGCGAGGCCGAAGCTGGTGTTGTTCGCCCGCGCGACAACCTCTGCTTCATCCTCGAAATCAAGCACCGCCATGACGGGGCCGAAAATCTCTTCGCGGACAATGGCCATATCGTCAGTGCAACCGGTGAAGATGGTCGGTTCAACAAAGGCGCCCTTCGCCAAATCGCCGGTCATCACACGCTTGCCGCCGGTCAGCAAATTGGCACCTTGTTGTTGGCCAAGCGCGATATAGCCCAGCACCTTCTCCATATGCGCTGGTGAAATCAGCGCGCCCATCTGCGTCGCCGGATTGAGTGGATCGCCAATCACCATCGCCTCGGTCCGCGCCTTCAATTTTGCCAGAAACGCATCACGGACATTTTTATGCACAAAAACGCGCGTGCCGTTGGTGCAAACCTCGCCCGCCGAATAGAAATTGGCGAGCAACGCGCCTGAGACGGCTTCGTCCAAATCCGCATCTTCGAACACGATCAGCGCCGATTTTCCGCCCAGTTCAAAGGTGACGTATTTCAGTGTGCCGGCAGCATCGACCATCACCTTTCTGCCCGTGCCGACTTCGCCTGTCAGCGATACCTTGGCGATATCGGGATGGAGGCTGAGCAACCGGCCGGTGTCGGCCTTGCCTTGCACGACCTGAAACAACCCATCGGGCAGGCCAGCATCGCGATAGGTTTTTTCTAGCTCAATCGCGGTTAGCGGTGTCAGCTCGGCTGGCTTGAAGATCATCGCGTTGCCGCACGCCAGCGCGGGTGCGGATTTCCAGCAAGCAATCTGAATGGGATAGTTCCACGCGCCAATCCCTGCGACAACGCCTAAAGGCTCGCGCCGAGAATAGCCGAACGCACCCGTGCCAAGATCATGATGTTCACCGGCAATCGTGCGTGCCAGCCCCGCATAATATTCAATACAATCCGCGCCGGATAAAACATCAACAGTAATGGTTTCTTGAATGGGCTTTCCTGTATCTTGCGTTTCGAGCCGCGCGAGCACGTCATTGCGTTCAACGAGCAGCGCGGCGGCGCGGTGAAGGATACGCCCGCGTTCTACGCCCGGTGTTTTCGCCCATAGCTTTTGTGCATCGGCCGCGCGGGCCACAGCCTTATCGACCTCTGCCTGTCCATCGATGCGGATGGTCGCGAGCAGTTGCCCTGTTGCCGGATTGACAGTGTCGAAGCTTGTGGCGGCCTGCGGGGGCAGGGTGTCCTTCAGGTTGCGCGCGATAAAATCAAATATCAGGTCGCGCGCCAACCCGTTCTGCAGCGCCACGCCGCCATTCATCGCGGCGCGCAACCAAACACCGTCGATCATTGCCGCGATGGTGTCCGCCATCGGGGATACGTCCTGTGCGTCGACAATCTGCCGCAGATCAAACTTCAAATTCGACAACATCCGCTGTTGATGCGCGCGCTGCACGCGAGCCAGTTGCGGCACATGAAGCGCCTGTCCCCAGAAAGACAGCCAAACCCGGGCGGTTTCCTCAGAAAAGTCGTTATGCCCCAAATGGGAGTCCACCAGCGCCTGTATCCGCGCACGGGGCCCAGCAGCGAGCCGGAGACGCGCCGTCGCCTGATTGTTCAATTGACGCACTACGGAGCGGAAGGCGGCTTCGAGCAAGGCTTCTTTGCTCGCAAAATAATGGACGATCAAAGCTGCCGAGATACCGGCATGGCGTGCAACTTTGTTGAACGTAAATTCAACTATTCCAAATTCAGCCAAAACACCGATAGCGGAAGCGATGATATGTTGGCGACGATCGGCTCGAATCTCTTGCATAAGAGGAGATATCAAACATTGAACGCTTATTCAATCGTGCCTAGAAACGGGTGTTGTTCCCCTCGATCCACCCGTTGTCACTACGCCCGGTACAAAATTGCCAGCGGGTTCGCGTCAGGGGGAAACCTCCAGTTGGACGGCTAATCACCTGATAACGCAATAGACATGTCATCGGCATATTCTCTTCTGCACGCGCCTTCCTGGAAACAACTGGTGATCAATCCATAACCATAATGGAATGGATTATTCACAAAATTGTAATGACTATTGCTTGTCAATGTAAGCGATTGGTGCAATTCGGGTAAAAATGCATAAGCCGCAAGGGGGCGGCAAAGGGAGGCAATCTACAGTGTCGAAAATTTCAATGCGTGCCGGTTTGTTAATCGGCTGTTCCATCATCGTGTCCACACCATCGTTCGCGCAATCTGCCGGCCAACCGGAAGCAGAAGCCGAAACGACCGAAGCAATCGTGGTTGTGGGTAGCCGCATCGAAGGGTCAAAAATTGCGGAAACCCTTCCGGTTTCGGTGCTGAGCGAAGACCGCATCGCCGCCACGGGAAGCGTTTCCGGTGACGATCTGTTCCGTTCCATTCCGCAAGCAGGTGATGTCCAGTTCCAAGAGGCCCGGACGACCGGTAACCTTAATGATGCGCGCGGTGACAATGCCTCGATCAACCTGCGCAGTGTCGGCACCGGCAACACGTTGGTTTTGGTCAACGGACGTCGCATGATTTTGACGCCTGGCACGCAGACCGAGAATTTTGTTCCGGTGCAGACGGCAAACACGAACTCGCTTCCTGTTGGCGCGACGCGCCGGGTCGAAGTTTTGCGCGACGGTGCGGCTGCTGTTTACGGCGCGGATGCCGTCGCCGGTGTGGTCAACGTCGTCACGGACGATAGATATGAAGGACTGCGTTTTGACACGCGTTACGGCTCTGCTGACGGAACGAACGAGAAAACCGGCGCAATCAAGGCTGGTTTTAAAACCAAGTCCGGCGGGCGCTTCACATTTTTTGGCAGTTTGACAAAGCGGACGCCTTTATTCGCAAGCGAACGTCCGTTTTCGGCAAGTGAAAACCATATGCCAAAGTTGGTCGGGACGCCTTGGGAAGCCGATACCGGCTTCGACAACCGTTCAACGTCATCGCCGTGGGGTGCGTTTACGGTAACGGCCGTTCCGTCACCCACCATTCGTCAAGGCACATCGACGACAGCATTGACGACGTCGGGCGTTTTCCACATCGAACCGATCGCAAATACTGCAGCTGGCTGTTCAAGCGCCGTTTTCAACGGCAATCTCTGCCTACGCAGCGGTGGCATTACCGGTGCGACCAGCCGTGTGCTGCGTTACGATGAAAACCCCGATCGCACGATCCGCGGCGGTCTTGACCGCATCAATCTTTTCAGCACCTTCCGTCAGGACATCGGATCGGTCGAACTTTTTGGTGAGCTCGGCTATTATAATGCTAAGCTTGAAGGACAGCGTGAACAATCCGCGCCGATTTCCAGTGCAGTTATTACGGTCCCGACCACCAATTATTACAATCCCTTTGGTCCAACCACGTTCAACGGCGTAGACAATCCAAATCGTTTG